>JBBUGM010000010.1:0-5339 GCA_038077975.1 Patescibacteria group bacterium | reverse complement strand
CCCGCAAAAGTTTCCGAGTTTGATATTCCAATTTAACCTCGATTTTCAAAAACCGCCGCCCCCCGGTTTCTCACAATACCCTTGCAAACTCGAGTTTGTAAGAGTGTTGTTTTATGATGGCCTTGGTAAAATCAATTTACGCGCTAAAAAGATGAACCAAAAATCATTCACACTATTCTTGCTGGTTGTCGTCGCCTTGATCGGTACGGCGGTTTATTTTCCCTCGGGCAAAAGCTGTGCACCACAAACCTCCGCGATAATTTATACTAACGGCGACTAGAGGTTCGATTTCACATTGCCGAAAACGTGGGAGGGATATTCCGTAACCATCGATACATGGACCGGATACGAGATAGGGGACGAACTTGGCGAAGTGCCGGCGGCCCAGGGTCCGGTGGTTTCGATCCACCACCCAAAGTGGACCGCGGAGAAAATGTATCAAGACATTCCCATCATGGTTTTCACGCTAGAGCAGTGGGGCGCGCTTCAGGCCGAGCAATTCCACATCGGTGCGGCGCCGATCGGCCCAAGCGAGCTCGGGCGTAACGGCAAATACGTTTTTGCCCTGCCCGCGCGCTACAATTATTCCTTCCCGCCCGGCTACGAAGAAATCGAACTCATTCTGCAAAGCAACCCTTTCAGAGCCTTTTAGCGTTCTACCTTTTTCACCCGCCACAACACCCTTACAAACTCGAGTTTGTAAGGATGTTGTTTATTACATACAATGGCGGTGTGAAGCGAAACGCCGCCAAAATTGTTTTAGTCGGAGTTCTCAAAACTAAGCGCGACCTAGACATTCTTTTGCTTGAGAAATGGTACAGGGTGCCAGAGAAATATGCGCCGACAAAACATTTTAAATATCTCGCTTTCTATGAACCGGCAACTTTCGATCGCCGTGCCAAGCGTATTCGTTATTACGCCCGTGTTTTGGGATATCGCATGGCAACGAGGGGAGATCTGCTCCCGGGCGAGACCGGGCATCCCATGGCGCGCGAGCCATATTTGCGATTTCGCATCGGAAAAATAAAAAAATTGCGCCATCCGATAAAAAATATCGTTCCGCGCCGCATTTCATTTGGCTTTACCACATTGAAGCGGCTGTTAACTTCAAAAAATATCTTGGAACTTTATGATGTCGCCTCCACCGAACAAATTATCGGCGACTTATTGAAACATACAGGATTGCAGATGACGGCTCAACACAACATTGCTATTGATAAAAAGCGATTCCGCATCGATTTCGCGTTATTTTGCAGGCGTGGCAAAGTCGCGATCGAATGCGATAACAAAAAAGCCCACTCCAGAAAGCAACAGCGCAAGAAAGACAGAGAGAAAGATAGAATGCTCCGTCACGCCGGATGGCGCGTTATCCGTCTTCAGGAAAAAGACATCATTGAACGGCCATCCTGGTGTCTCGCAAAAATCACTAAGATAGTTCGTCATCTCGGCGGGCAGCAAAACACACACTTCTTATTTTCGTAAGCCGCCCATTAAAATTGCCCCACGACATTCCAACATTCTGCAGAATGTTGGAATGTCGTGGGGACTTGTGCTAGAATGTCGATATGAAAACAGCTAAGCAGTTGGAACGTTATTTTAAGGGAGCGGCTAATCATAGGAGGATCGATATTTTGGCCGTGGTCGGAAAGAGCGATGGTATTTCAGTAGAGGAAATCGCCACCTTGCTTGACGCAAATTTCAAAACTATATCCCAGCACACGAAAGCATTGGTCCACGCCGGCCTCCTCAACAAAAAATACAAGGGAAGACAAGTTGCACATTCACTCTCTCCCTACGGTAGCGCATTCCTTAAATTTATGAGAACTTTTTAACCAACGACATTCTAACATTCTGCAGAATGTTAGAATGTCGTTGGTTCTGTTTAGCGACTCTGGTCAATGAAAAAGCGAAATAAAAGCAAAAAAATAAGTAGCAAGGCAAAAAATTTTGGAAAAAGCAGCGAGCGCGAGGAGATGGAGCGATTGGGGTTTACGTATATCGGCAAGCCGGATAAAGTCGGCGATTTTAAAATACCGAAGTGGTGGGAATGCGGTTGGCGTAGGACCGCCTGCAATAAAAAGGAATGCATACTCTGCGGAAAGATTTTGCGTGATCGGCAAAGGCATATCGATAAAGGAGACGATCCGGATGATATGAAGAGTGTCATGGAAGATGTCGGCAACTCCCTTGGCGAAGCGCTACAAATGATCAAGAAGCATGCCGAGAGCATGGGAATCGATATTACAAATATAGACGATACAGAGAACCCACCGGAGCCGAAAAAGTTTCCGCTTTATCGCAAAGTCGATTGCTGGCGTAAGTCAATTGAAAATATCGTGAATGCGGCTTATGAAGCTAATGAGTTATGGTTCGATTCTGTAGCCGCCGCCGATCTTCTTTGGTATAGGCATACTCTTGCGGCGAAAACCTATCGCCAGCTTTGCAATAAGTGGCACATTGATCGCGGCGATGAATATGGCGACGTGGATTATCAATATACGAAATATGTGCTCAGCGAATGCCTTCGCATTTTAGAGCGTTCGCTTGCGGAACTTTCCTCTCTCGCTTCGGAAGAAAAAGCGGAGCTGATGCTTGCCCTCGGGCGACTTAAGGATATGAAAGGAGAAATTTTAAAGATTTAATCCAGACGCCACGACATTCCAACATTCTGCAGAATGTTGGAATGTCGTGGCTGATTACCGCGCGCACGCGCGGGTAATTCCACAAGTTGCCGCGAAAGCGGAAGTGGTGATATCGTACTTCCAAATATCGTATTCATAAGATGACCCAAAAAGAGGCATTTAATATATTGAAAAAGGGGCACAATGTTTTTTTGACCGGCGCGGCCGGAAGCGGGAAAACCCATCTTTTGAACGATTACATCCGATTTCTCAAAGACGAAGGAGTTGGAGTCGGCATTACCGCTTCGACCGGCATTGCGGCGACGCATATCGGGGGCCTAACGATCCATTCGTGGGCCGGAATCGGCATTGCGTCCGAAATGTCCGTGGAGGATTGCCGTGCTGCCGCCTCGAGCAGGCGCGTGGCAAAACGGTTTAAGAAAACCAAAACGCTTGTCATAGACGAAATTTCCATGCTCGACGCAGATCGTCTCGATTTGGTGGATCGCGTGGCGCGCCTCGCGCGCGGCAGTCAAAAGCCGTTTGGCGGGCTACAAATAATTTTCTGCGGCGATTTTTTCCAGTTGCCGCCGGTTTCGTCAAGGATAAATCCGGAGGAACCGCTTAAAGAAGAGAAAGATCGGTTCTTGCGTCCGAACTCGTCGCAATCTCCGGCGCGTTTTGCTTATCACGCCGCGTCATGGAGAGCCGCCGATCTTAAAATTTGCTATCTCACCGAGCGGTTTCGCCACGGCGACGCCAGATTTTTGGAAGTTTTGGATGCTATTCGCGGCGCGGAAGTTAATGGCACAACCCGCGCGCATCTCCATAGTCGCCTCCACGCGAAATTGCCATACGAGAAAGCCACGAAGCTTTATTCGCATAATATCGACGTCGACGCCGAAAACGCCAAGGAACTCTCACGCCTGCCCGGTAAAGAAAAGAAATACGCCATGTCATCGGACGGGATCCCGCAAATCGCGGAGGCGCTCAAGAAAGGATGCCTCGCTCCCGAAAAATTGACACTAAAACGAGGAGCGGAAGTTATGTTCGTGAAAAATAATTTCGAAGAAGGATACGTGAACGGTACGCTTGGCAAGGTGATTGGTTTTGATGGCTTTGATTTCCCGATAGTGGAAACGGCGCGCGGCGAGCGCCTCTCAGCGCATCCCGCGAAGTGGAGCGTTGAGGAAAACGGCAGAGTGCTTGCTGAAATCAAACAAGTCCCTCTACGCCTTGCCTGGGCGATTACAATCCATAAAAGCCAGGGAATGACGCTTGACGCGGCCGAGATCGATCTTTCGGGCGCCTTCGAAAAAGGGATGGGGTACGTTGCGCTCTCCCGCGTGCGGGGACTCGAAGGCATCCGGCTCCTCGGTCTTAACGACACAGCGCTCGAAGTGAACGAAGAAGTTTTGGAATTTGACAGGGAACTTCGCAGGCAGTCGGAAGCAGTTACGCGGGAATTTTTAGAACTCGTTTCTGCCGGTCGAGGCAAAAACTAACGGGTTTCGTTAACGCTTTCGTATGCCTTATCAACAACGCTATGATCAACGAAACGCGCGTTAACCTTAAACATCTTTTGGAGGATATTCGCGATTCTTATGCCTCTCCCCTGGAGGAGGTTATTATTACCGAACTCATTGCTAACGCTCTTGATTCCGGGGCGACAAAAATTGAATTTAAGGCCGATCCCGACGCAAAATTTTTGCGCTGTACGGACAATGGCCAAGGGATGAAACGCGAACAGATTAGGGAGTATCACAATATTGCGGCAACTGCCAAGCAAAAAGGCCGCGGCATCGGTTTTGCGGGTGTTGGAGCAAAACTGTCCTTGCTCCTAGGGGAGAAGGTTATTACAGAGAGCAAGGGCGGCCGCGGCTCGCGTGTTGCCACGGAATGGCAGCTTTTAAATCCATACCGCGCTCCCTGGAAATTTGTTCCTTCAACCGATGTCGTAATCACGCCCCGCGGCACGGCGGTGGCCATATATTTTAAAGATCAAAACATTCATCTCTTGAGCGCGGATTTTGTGCGAAGCGCCGTTATCAAACATTTTTATCCCTTACTGCACAACGGTTTAACGGAAAACATATTGCGCTTTGTTTATAGAAAAGGCGTGGAATTTGTCGTAAACGGCGAAATTGTAGTTTTGTCGGACAGCGAACAAAGAGCAGACAGTATTTTTGCCGTTGGTCTCGGCCGCCGCAAAAAAGCGATTGGCGCGGGATTTTTGACGAAAAGGATTCAATTGCAGAACTGGCTGCAAAAATTAACGGGACAAAAACCGGCGGAAACGCCCCTTCCTCGGGGCCTGTCCGTCTCGACATTCGGGAAGATTATTAAAAGCGGATGGGAATGGCTGGGTATTTTGCCGAAAAATCACGAAACGCTCTGCGGAGTCGTGGAAATTCCGGCGCTCTCGGAACTCTTGACCACGAACAAAAATGATTTTTTAAGCGACTCCGCGAGCCTGAAAAAATATTACAAAATCCGCAAAGCCATCCAGCGGGCGATTCTTCCGGTGTTGCGCTCGCTGGGGGAGTATGCCGAAAGCGATAAACCACCCGCCCACAAAAACATTAAGCCGTTGACGCGGCAGATTGAAAACGCGCTTTTGAATGTTACAGACGACTTTCCGGAGCTTTTATCGCTTTTGGGCGCGCGCCGCCGCGCGCCCGCCTCAGGCGGAGCGGCGACGGGGAGCATCGATGTCGA
>JBBUGM010000009.1:0-29564 GCA_038077975.1 Patescibacteria group bacterium | reverse complement strand
TGCCCGAGGCAACGCCTGCGGTCAGACGAACCGCCAAAACCGGTACTCTTGCAGCGGCAGAACCCGAGCTAGAGATCAGAGAGCCGGCTGGCGGATTTTCCGCTGCCAAGCTGACTGAAAGCCCCGAGGCCGGAGCTCCAGGAACTGGCGCGCTGGGAGCGGCGCCGACGGCAAGCGAGGCGTACTTAGCCCGAGAGATCGGACCGAAGTAACCCAATGCCGGGGAAACGCCGTTAGCGGACTGCCATTTCATCAAAGCCGCTTTGGACAAAGAACCGAAGTAACTCGATTCGTTGCCAGGAGAACCAGCGCCAGAGGCGGCAACCTGATAACCGGAAGAGTTCAAGTAGCGCTGTAAGCAGTTGACGTCACTGCCAGAAGAACCCAAGGTGAGGTCTCGGGAAAAACTGCAGGAGACGGCAACGCCAGCACCACCCGAAACACCGGAGAGTTGCGCCTGAAGCTGCTGGATCTGGGCCAAGAGCGCAGAGATCTGCGCCTGGAGATCAGCAACTGACTGTGCATGAGCAACCGGGAGAGCAACGCCAGCGGTGGACAATATGATTGCCCCGGAGAGCGCTGCGGAAACAAATTTATTTCTAATTGTGCTCATTTGTTAATTAATTTCGATTTTTGTTTATCCTCCTAAGTTTTATCTAATAAAACTTTGGAGGATGAATTTATCGACCATTGTTTTATTCGCATGGGCGCATTTGTAGTGCGCTATTCGCATGCTGGTCGTCGACCTTTTTAGTTTTTTTCTGGAATCCCGCCTTCTTTGTGTCGACCCCCGCATTATCGGTGAGGACGATGCGCGAGGCACAGAATGAAGCGTGGGCTTTAATATCTTTGTTTTTGACCGGCTTCTACGTTTTTGATTGCAATGACCTTATTTGCGATTCCAAAATTTCTATTCTGTTTCCGTAATCTTCCAAAATGTCTTTTTCTATTCTGCCAAGGCGCTGATTGACTTCATAAAATCGTTTATTCATATCTTCTTTTAATTCGCGCACATCTCCGGCCTTGGCCGCTTCTTCAAAGCCCTTGGCTACCATCTGCGCCAAATCCCCTATTGTTGTTGCCTTTCCCGTGTGATTCTTTTCCCTCATAATGTTTTTAATAAAAAAGTTCTCGCCTTGGAGCGAGACTGTTGCATCGCGAATACTCACAAATATTCGCGCATATTCGCGAATGTACACAAATTAGTGCTCATTCGCGATCAAGCAACCCAGCCTCACTCCGGGTCGGCATCAGGATGAACTTTTTGCGCTCACCCGAATACCAGTTTTATTAAGTTATTCTACCACTGTAAAAAGCTGAATAATTGGGGATAAATCAACCAAAAAGCCAGCTCTTGCCAGCATTAAATACAACGATTTCTGGGCCGGGGGGTTACCCGGCAAAAAGGCAAAAATTATCCATCGGCATCAATCATCTCTATCAGCATAAATCCGCGGCAAAAATACAATCACTACGCCCGAAACGCTGATAAATACTGATTTTGACTGATTTATGCGGATACAGTTACTTTGTACGAAGTTGCCGGACCGCCGTTGCCGATTCGCTCTACTAAACCCTGCTCAATTAGGTTCTGAACATCATAGCGAAGGGTACGCTCGCTCACTGCCGGCAAAATGTCCTGTATTTCTTTTAAGCGGCAACCCACCTGCCGGTCGGGCAGGTTGCTCCATTGCCGAATACGCTCCAAAATCGCCGATTGCCGTATTGCCGCTTTGGCAACACTGTGACCATTGCCGTTCTCTAGCGAACCATAACCATCGCCATTATGCTGGCTTCCGTTCGAGTGACTGTCATTCTCGGGCCTGACCCGAGAATCTAGATTTTCAACTGGATTCCCGCTCCGTGGCGGGAATGACAAGGTAGAAGTAATTTCGGTAAATATATTTTCTAAATTCACTTCCTGAACTTTTGCCGCATTGCCGAATTCGGCAATTGCCGATTTCAGGCCGGTAAGCTCCTTGATAACGACCCGCGCATTCTCTTCGTGGACAAACCCGACGTCCGTTCCGATCCGCAAAAGATATTCCGTTGCCGCGATTGCCGCATCTGCTCTTTGATATTCTCCTGCCGCCACGGATTCAAGAAGTAAGAGGGCCTGCCCTTCGAGATGTTCGGCAAAGCTTTGCTTCTTCATGGAAGAAGCCACTCTCATAAGCGCATAACATATCTCGTAAGCTTTGCGCGTGAAAAATTGTCCTGATGATGTTGAACTGCCGGACATATTGTTGATTAGTGTAGCATTGACGCACGACACCCTGTCAATACCTTGACTGATATAAAAATCATGCCGTAATGCACGGCACTTGGTAGTGATGCCCAATTGGTATGGTTTTAGTTGTAGCCGCCCGTATTAATCGAAACCAGTGGCCACAACCAAACCTAAGCCCTCTTCAGTTCCCGCTCCGTAGCCCGCAGCTTCTCAAGCGTTCCGCAATCGAACCGCCTGCCGCCAAATTCCCAGCCATAAACCTTGCCGCCCATAATAAGCTCCATCTGCAGGGCAACAGCAAGAGGCAAAGCATCATCGGCAATAACAGGCAGTGTTTCTGCGATGCTTTTCAAATTACCGATTATGTGCGGCGTGAGTACATAGCCGCCGACTATCGTGAGATTCGACGGGGCGTCTTCCGGGCGCGGTTTTTCGACGATCTTTGTGATCTGATAAACTTTTCCGCCCACGCCCCGAGGCGCGTCACTTGCCTTACCGCGCGTAGCGACAACGCCAAATCGCGAAGTAAGCTTCCACTGGACGCGCTCCAAAAGCACGATCGGCGCCCTGTGTGACCGAAAAAGCTCGACAAGCGAGGTGGTGATAGGTTTCTGCCCCATCACAACGTCATCACAAAATCTGACAATGAAGGGCGCGCTTCTCAAAAGATCGTATGCCTGGACAATGGCATGGCCATTGCCGCCGGGGGTTTCCTGCTCCCTTAAATGAAACTTGAAGTGAAATCTTTTGCCCTCTTTCTTTATATATTCGGTAAACGCGCGCCGGTGCCGGGGATTAATTATTAAGACAACTTCTTTGATGCCGCTACCCTCCGCCTCCTCTAGTACATATTCCAAAAGCGGCTTGCCGCAAACTTTTATCAAGTTTTTCGGCGCGCGGCGGGTTAAGGGCAAGAGGCGCTTGCCCAGGCCCGCAACGGGAAGAACTAACTTAGTAATTTTTGCCATGTATTCTAAAGTTTAAATGAGTGTTTCGGATTGCTCAACCCATCAAATAAATCTCTAATATCTAAATTCTAATCTCTAAACCGACCGCAGGCCGTCCTGAACGAAGTGAAAGAACCAGAGAGATCCTTCGCATGCGCTCAGGATGACTTCCCTAGGAGTCATTTTGATATTTGAATTTGTTTAGGATTTAGAGTTTAGGGTTTAGAATTTTATTTATAGCGTCCACTGCGCCGAGCCCAGGATCACGGCCATAAAAACGAAAAATATCGAAAATTGGAGCAATAATCGCCTGCGGTCGAGGCGCAAGGAGAAATGGTCATAGACCAACTCCAGGGATATCGCCGCAGCGACTATAAAGATCGCCGATTGATAGAGAAAATTGAGCGGCAGGAATGTCAAAACCAAAAGTATTTGCGAAATATAGAACGACAAAGCGGCTAGCGCGATGCTGCGCTCGCGAAAATTTTGCTCGCCAGCGCCAGAAAATTTTCCACCAATAACGAAAGATTTGGCAAGGAAGAAAAACACCGCGGAGAGGATGAGCGAATAGAAAATCGCCCGCGCATCGTCCCATCTGTCTACGGACGAAAAAAACTTGATGGCAAGCAAAAAGATGAGAGTTAGAGAAAGCACCTCGCTCGCCTCTTCCCGTTTAATGAGCACGAGGTCCTTCACGCCGATTATCAAATAAAATATCGCCGCGAATAAAATTGCGAGCCATATGTTTGCTGCTTCCACCGCCGCAAAAAAAAGAAGTATGGCGAACGGCAATGCCGTCCGTCCGGGATGGAAAAGCGGCACGAAATAAAAATAAAGCGCCAAAATTAAAAACGCCCAAAAGGGCAGATAAAACCAGGCCAAGGCATATGCCGCGGACTTAGCCGCTAAAGGTAAGTGAATTTTCCCGGAAATTGACCCTAATCTTCGAACCATCTTTTAGTTCACCTCTGATTATCTTATCAGCAAGTTTATCAAGAATAACTTTCTGCAGCAATCGCTTCAAGGGGCGCGCGCCGAATTCCGGGCTGTATCCTTCTTTCACGAGATACTCTTTCGCCTGTTCCGAAATAGTAAGTTTCAGTTTGCGCTGGGCGAGCCGCTCTTCGATCGCCCGAAGTTGAATGCCCACGATCTTCTCAATATCCGCGCGCGTCAAAGGACTAAAGATAAGAATCTCATCTATTCTGTTCAAAAATTCCGGGCGGAAGTGTTCCTTCAGAGAATCCACAACTTTCTCCTTGTAGCGCTCGGCATCACCCTTTTCTTCGCTCTCTTCCGCGCCAAAGCCGATGCGCGACATTTCCTTGAAATACTCACTGCCGACGTTCGAGGTCATAATGATGATGGCATTCTTGAAATTCACCATCTTGCCCTTGCCGTCAGTGAGGCGCCCGTTATCCAAGATTTGAAGCAGAATGTTGAACACCTCCGGGTGCGCCTTTTCTATTTCGTCGAAAAGTATCAAGCTGTACGGCCTGTGTCGCACGATCTCGGTGAGCTGTCCGCCCTCTTCGTGGCCGACGTAGCCCGGCGGCGAGCCGATAAGCCGGCTTGTCGCGTGCCGCTCCATATATTCGGACATATCGATGCGGATCAGGGCTTTATCGTCGTTGAACATGAATTCCGCAAGTGCTTTTGCGAGTTCGGTTTTGCCGACGCCCGTCGGCCCCAAAAACATGAAGGAGCCAAGCGGCCTGTTTTCATCCGCAAGGCCTGCGCGCGCGCGGCGCAAAGCATTCGCAACCGCCGATATACCCTCTTCCTGTCCGACAACTCGTTCGTGGAGAACTTCTTCTATTCTCTGTAATTTCTCACTCTCGGTTTCGAGTAAATTCGTCAAAGGAATTCCGGTCCAAAGAGAAACAACTGCAGCGACATCCTCCTTGTCTACGGCCTCTTTCAAGAACTGGTCGTGGGCTCGCGCTTTTTTCCCTGCTATCTGCGAGGCCGAAGGGCTTTTGATTTTAGGCGCCGTGAAGTTCTTTTTCTCGAATATTTCAAAATCTTTCTCCGCCTGGGGAAGTTCGCCGTAAAGGATCTGGGCAACGCGCTCCAAATTACCGTCGCGCTCTGCCACTTCCGCCTCGCGACGCAAAACATCCGCCTTCTGCCGCAATTGATGGAGATTTTCAAATTTCAATTTCTCCGCGTGCCATTTTGCCGAAAGTTCGTCGTTTTTTTCTTTAAGAGCGGAAAGTTCCTTATCTATCTCCTTGATGCGCGTAGAGTTCTTCCCGTCTTCTTTAACAAGCGCCTGGCGCTCAACTTCGAGACGAATGATCAAGCGGCGCATATTATCTATTTCCTTGGGCAAACTTTCGGTCTCAAGCCGGCGCTGTGCCGCGGCCTCGTCGATGAGGTCGATAGCCTTGTCCGGCAAAAATCTGTCGGGGATGTAGCGCGCCGAGAGATTTACTGATGCCACGATCGCTTCGTCCGAGATGCGCAAGCCGTGGTGTATCTCATATTTTTCTTTGAGGCCGCGGAGAACCGCGATCGAGTCGTCGATCGTCGGCTCGTCAACCATGATCGGCTGGAAGCGGCGCTCAAGCGCCGGATCTTTTTCGATGTGGCGCTGGTATTCACGCACTGTAGTCGCACCAACGGCGCGAAGTTCGCCGCGCGCCAAAGCCGGCTTCAATAAATTCGAAGCGTCAACCGCGCCTTCGGCGGCCCCGGCGCCCACGATCATGTGTATCTCGTCTATAAAAAGAATGATCTGCCCGGCGGAGTTCTTAACCTCGTTCGTAAATGCTTTGAGGCGGTCCTCGAATTCACCGCGGAATTTCGTGCCGGCAATAAGCGAGCCCAAATCAAGCATTAAAACTCTTTTACCTTTAAGCGGTTCGGGGACGTCTCCGGAAACGATCCTTTGGGCCAATCCTTCAACAATGGCTGTTTTCCCGACGCCCGGCTCTCCGATAAGGCACGGGTTGTTCTTTGTGCGACGGGAAAGAACCTGCATCACGCGGCGTAGCTCTTCCTCTCGGCCAATAACTGGATCAAGTTTCCCCTCCTTCGCGCGTTCATTGAGGTCGATCGCATATTTTTCCAAAACCTGGAATTTCGTTTCCGGTGTTTCGTCTGTAATGCGCACGGAGCCGCGGAGTTGGGCCAAGATGCGGAAAGCCGCGTCGCGGCGCACACCGAACTGTTCCAAAATATTTTTTGCAATCGAAGGAATGTCCAAAAGTCCCAAAAGTATGTGCTCGCAAGAAACAAATTCGTCTTTCTGCTGTCCGGCAACCTTCGCCGACTGGTCAAGCACGCGCATCAGCTCCTGCGAAAGATAAAGCTGGCCAACGGTCGAGCCGCCGACCATCTTCGGCATCTTGTCGAGCTCGAAATCGATCTGCTCGGAAAGTTTTTGCACGTTCACGCCCGAACGCCCCAAAAGCGGCACGACGAGCGAGGACTGGTCCTCTATTAAAGACGCCAAAAGATGAAGGGCTTTGAGCTCCCCGTGGTTTTTCTTTGCGGCAATCTCTTGCGCGTTCTGCAGGGCCTCTTGGGCTTTGATTGTGAATCTATGAAAATTCGGCATGTTAGATTTTGTTCGAGCGGAGCGAGACTATAAAATCTTACACCGAGCACATAATTACTTATGTGCTTGGTATCCTTTTATTTATTTTAACACAAAAACTTGAGTTATCTAAAGCATTATAGCACAAAATAACTGTGTTCGTCAAGTAGACCGGCTTGGCGATTATGGCAGAGAGAAAAGAAAAGCCGAGTTCCAGGAGCGAAACTCTCCGGAACTCGGCATTCTACTTAAAAATCGTACGGTATGTTCTCGTGATAGCCACAACATTGGCAGAAGGCATAAGGTTCGCCGCAGTAATCCTGCTTACGCAAGGACCCACATATTCCGCAACGAACAGCAAGTTTGACCCGAAGCATTGGCTGACCGCAATGTTTTTTCGTCAGAAAAGTTGTTCTACCCAAAATCGCTGTAGGTCTGGGCAGATAACTTTCGATTGACTGCTTGTTTTCGGGTACAACCCATTTGGGGTTATGCCCCTTGCAACACCCGTGAGAGCATTGCTCCTTCGGATAACTGCCAACTTCTGGATCGCCATCTGTTGGTGCCATTTCCTTTCTCCTTTTGGCCACCCCGGTTTTGTCTCTCGGCCACTGTCGCTCAAAAGCTAGGTGCCTTTCCAAGGTGCCACTGGCATTGTAGCATAGTATTATTATTTCGTCAAATTCAAATTATTTTTTATGATATTCAGCGCGCGATCGATCTCTTCTTTTGTCGTCGGCCGGCCGAAACTGAAACGCACGCTTCGCTTGGCACGCCCCTGTGAATACCCCATGGCTTCGATCACATAAGACGCCTCAACCGCGCGACTGCGGCACGCGGAGCCGGAAGAAGCGGCCACGCCCGACGCATCGAGCTTCGTCAGCAAGAATTGCGCTTCGTGATCGGGAAAATAAACATTAACGATGTTTGGCAACGTCGCAGACCGACGCGCCTGCCCGCCAAAGCCTTGGCGCAGGCGGGGACTTAACGCGGACTTGCGCGGACTTCTTTCTGCGTCCGTCTGCGTATAATCTGCGTTAGTCTGCGCTGTGGGACATATGTCCCGCAGACCCTGCCAGAAATAATCACGTAACTCACGAATCCTCTTATTCTCTAATTCGCGCGAATTAGAGATGAGTTTTGTGGCCTCGGCAAATCCAACAATTCCGGGCACATTTTCAGTTCCAGAGCGCAGGCCGAATTCCTGGCCACCACCCGTCACGAGCGGCGCAACCGCTGGTAAATTCCGAGCACCAAACTCCAAATCCCAAAATTTTGAATTTCTTCCATTTGTCTTTTGAATTTGTTTGTGATTTGTGATTTGTGATTTGTGATTTCGCACATAAAGTGCGCCTACTCCTTTCGGGCCGTAAATCTTATGCGCGGAAAGGGTCATTAAATCGATCCCGAGCTTACTGACATCGCAATCGAGAAATTGGAATGCATGGACGGCGTCGGTGTGGACTAGGGGGAATATGGAATTTGGAATTTGGAATTTGGAATGATTTTTACTAAGTTCCAGCTTCTTCATTCTAAATTCTTTAACAATTTCGGCTATTGCCGAAATTGGTTGTATCGTTCCGATCTCATTGTTCGCGTACATCACTGAAACCAAAACGGTTCGCTCGTTTAGGGCTTTTTTTAGCTCATTCAAATCAACAACGCCGCTTTTATCCACCGGCAGGATAACGACTTCTATGCCTTCGGATTCCAGATCCAATGCCGTCTCGAAAACGGATTTATGTTCGATCGCGGAAATGATGATCCTCGGCCTCTGATTCGCGCTGACTTCACGCGGACTAACGCTGAAATTTTTCTGCGTAGTTCTGCGTACCGTCTGCGTAATTCCGCGAATCGAGCCTCGCAAGGCGAGATTATTCGCTTCCGTTGCCGAACCTGTAAAAATTATCTCTTCGAATTTCGCGCCGATTGCCTTCGCAATAACCTCACGCGAATCGTCCACTGCTTTTATCGCCTCCTGGCCAAAAGAGTGGAGTGAACCGGGGTTGCCCCAGCCCGCAATGCCAGCACGCGGGCGTGCGTGGCGGGCGGGCGAATTTCCAAAATAAGGGAGCATCGCGCGCAAAACCTCCGGCGCAACCGGAGTGGAGGCGGCGTAGTCGAGATAAATTCGTTTCATCTTCACTAAAATATAACATTCGAGGATTAAGCGCAAAACTAAAACTCCGACCACAACGGCCGGAGCGAATTTTTTCTTATTGCAACCACCGCCCAACTTACTATCATTATAACACAATTGTGTTATAATGATAGCAAACCATTTTTATGAAAAAGCGCGCCGAACACAAATCAACCCGTTCCGCGCGGTCCGTACATAATTCGAACAAATTCGCACCAAGATTCGCGAGGATTAGCGATTCTAAAACAGCGTCACGTATTCCCTTGCGAACTTTACTGTTTTCAATTCGCCCGTATCTCTTTCTGGCACCAAAAGCTCTCCTTTCTTGCGGAAGATGTCATAAATTTCTTTCGTGAGCTTTACGTCGTTAAGGCAATATTCTTTGAGCTCGTCGAGTTTCCCCTCTTTGTATAAACCGATGGCCGCGGAGCCGTGCATATCTTTTTTCACGCCCAGGTTTGCCGCTGCGAGGCGCGACAAGCTTATCCTCTGCCCGGTTTCCGCTTCCACCTCTTCCAAAAGATCGACGCGCTCTTTTTCCCAAATGTCCGGCGTTGTCATGCTTAAACGCTTGAAGTGACGGTCCAAGACCGGAACATCGTAACGGTTCATGCTGAAGCCGACAATTTTTCGTGCAGTTTTGAAAAGATCAGCGGCTTTCTCGAGTTCGTATTCGTCGAACGCGAAGTACTTATCGTGCATATAGGAATACACGCCGACCACGGAAATTTTTAGCGCCGCGAAATTATCCCAGCCAACGCCAGGGTCGGTGAAGAAATTTTGTGTTTCGATGTCGAAGACCAAGGTGTCCATAACCACTACGATTTACTACTTTCTCAATAACCCCTCCAAATAATCATTAGAAAAAAATAAGTCGATCCTCTTTGTTGGCAATTTTGTGTCTGTGTCTTTTCTAATATGCACGGAAAGTCCTTTTGCGGAAGTCGGCAAAGCAACGTCTAGCTTCTTGCTTCCGTCCGGCCTAGATTCATAAAGATATCTAGCAACTCCATCCTCCCTTAATTTTTCATCAACTCGACCAAAGGCCACCCTCAATTCTTCCACGCCAGAATCCTGCTGAGACCCTATCACCCCCAAACCCCGGAGAAATTCAACCTCCCCCTCCGGAGAAAAAAATCTACTAATAAACTCGTGTGGATATTTATGGCCGTGCAATTTGTTCCAACCTTCATATCCTTCGCGAGTGTTAGGGGCAATATATGTTGGGTTGTATACGTTATAACCCCCATCTTTGCTATATTGACCCGCAACGATCAGGCCTCTTTCATTTTTTAAACCGCGTGCAACAAGCGCCTGCAAAGAAAAATCGAGCTCTTCTTCAGCCAATGCTTTCTTAATGCCTCTGAGAAACTCTGGGTATTGCTCGAACCGCTTTAGCGTTGCCTCAACAAGAACAGCATCTTCGTGTAATCCTTTTTCTTTCATGGCGGTAGCGATCTTTGCTAAACGATTGCGAAGCTGAGTTTCGGGAGATTGCTCTTTTTCTAATTTGAACTCCCTAACAGCTTCTTCTCCAGCTATGCCTGCGGCAGAATCCAGAATCGTCTTCTCTTCTGACGTTCGTCCTGTTTTTCTTGCAAGATCGCGCAGGGGTTTTTCGGCGCTCGCTCCAACCACCGCTTCATCGATATTTGTAAGTTGCGGTTCGGGTTCTAATTGTCTTTCTGATTCATGCATTTTTGTGTCTTGTAATCTAAAATAGCAACTTTTTTTAAATGTGTCTATCTGCTACGTTCGAAGCCGCGCAGCTCTCCGGCTTCGTTCTGGCCTGGAAATTGTTTGCGCGGATCATCGCTACAACTTCCTGAATCATCGGCTTCGTCGGCCCGTTCTCACCGATATCGGCGTGGATCTCGAAATCGAATTCGGGAAGCGGAAATTTTTTTAATTCCGTCAAAATCCCCCTTGCGACGTCGAGGGAGATCAGAACCTCTTTGATTATTCTGTCGCGCAAGTTGAAGACCTTGCCGGCATCGACGTGCCTCCAAAAATAACGGCCTCCGTTCCCTACGCGATGCACGACGACGGCTGTGACAAAATCGGCATCCTGCCCGCTCAAAAGCTCGGAGTCGGTTCCTATCATAACCCTGTATTTGCGCCGCAAATCCGCCCTCATGAAGGCGACAATTTCATTCACCGCCTCGGCAACGGTCATCTTGAAACCAGTTGAACTTAAAAGATAATCTGGCATAGCGAAATTCTCTTTACGAAATACGAAATTGCACGAACATACGAAAAAGTGTTTATACTTCGTAATTTCGTATGTTTTCGTACTTTCGTAAGCTAAAACACGATTGGGCTAATCATAAACCAACGCGAAAAAGAGGTCAACTCCGCACCTCTTTTCCGCTCCCTGCTTGATCGGGAATCCAGTATTTTTAATTGCGTCTCTGGCCTCCTGGATTCACGCTTCCCGCTCGCAGTCGAGGACAGGTGCGCGAGGATGACACGTTAGGCGGGACAAAGTAGCGCAAGGTGTTAAAATAAAATTAGCAATATTGAGGAGAGATCCAGTGGAAAATGCCGCAGGACAACTCGGATTCGCGTTTGCGGCGATTGCCTTTGCCGTCGGAGCAATATGCTTTTTATTGCTTGGCCTCAAAGAGCTGAATGCCGCGGTGCGGGAATATTCGGAATCGCTTGACCGCGAAGAAGGATATCAAAAACTCGCGCGCGTCAAAAACAGCAATCTCCAGGCCATCGGCCTCTTCTTTAAATCCGCCGCCCTTTTCCTTGCCGGAGGACTGGCGCTAGATGTCTTTAACGAAGAGATCTTCTGGGCATATTTCGGCGCATTCCTTGCCGCCTTCTTCGCCGTTTGGCGCTACTCCGAAAGAAGGTATATCACGCACCTCAAAAAAGAACTTGGGATAAAGTGAATAACCGAGCACATAACGCTTATGTGCTCGGTAAATTTTTTAGTGCGCCGACTTTCTACCAAACCTGCCGATAAACCGCATAAGCTCCGCCGTCTTTTGCTTTAGCAGCTTTGCCTCTTTCGCTTCCACGTTCAAGCGCAATAATGGCTCCGTGTTCGAAGCGCGGACGTTGAACCACCAATTTTCGAATTCCATAAGCAGTCCGTCTAGATGGGAAACGCGGCGCGCAGAACGGCCGAACCGGCTACGGAGTTTTTTCATTGCAAGTTCTTTGTTTTCAACGCGGAAGTTGATCTCCCCGGAACGGAAATATCTTGGCAGAGAATCGAGCCAGGTGGACAATTTCAAACCACGCGCCTTGAGGCGCGAGACACCATTCGCAAAGTGGACCATTGAGCGAATACCTGAATCAAAATAAGTTCTGCGCACGCCAAAACGATATTCAAAATATGTGTGGCCGGAAAATTCAACTCCGAGTCGCAGTTTCTTTTCGCGCATGACTTTTCTCATAAAATAATGGCCGACGCGCGATTCGATAAAACGCAAGCCCGATTTTTTGACCAACCATCCCATGCGAACGTCAATGAGATATGGTGGCGGAAAATCCTCTTTAAAAAGAAGCACAAGCGCCTCTTGAGGCACGGCACGGCCCTTGTCGTCCACAAAAAACGCGCGGTCTCCGTCCGCATCGAAAATGGCGCCGAAGTCCGCCCTATGCGCCCTAATCTTCTTCGATAATTCGTTCATGGCACCCGTAGCCCACGGATTGGGCCCATGTGCCGGAAATCTGCCGTCGGGTCTGGCGTTCAGCAAACGTAAACTCAATTTTTTATTTTTGAGCCGCCGCAAAACTATTCCGGTTGTTCCGTTCGATGAATCGGATACAACGCGGAGAGGTGAGGCGAGTTTCACAAGTCCGTTAAGATATTTTGCGTATAACGCGGCTGGGTTCATCGAAATTTTTGTAGAATTTTTAACACTTCTTTGCCCGACATGGCCGAGGCACCTCTCCCCACCGCCTTGATGCCGTTATATTCTTTCGGATTATGGGACGCCGTGATCATGAGTCCTCCCGCAGCATTCATCTGTCCGACCAAGAAACTCAATGTCGGAGTAGTAATAAGCCCCGCGGGAAAAACTTTGACGCGATTCTCCTTCAAGCCGCGGATGGTAGCCTTGTAGAGAGCCGAAGAACTTAGCCGCGCGTCATGACCGATGATTACTGCGCCTTTTTTCCAAAATTTTCCGAGTGCTCGCGCAACTTCAAAAACCACTGTTTCATTAACCTCCGCCGGATACTTGCCGCGGATGTCGTAGGCCTTGAAAATAGATGGACTGATAGGAGCTTTTTTGCTCATATGTAAATTGTACTAGAAACCACAGGCGCTAGAGCAAATACAAATTTCGCGATAGAATTAAATCAAATCGCATGTCAAAAAAGAATAGAAAACGCGACCGGCGTGACTTTGCACGAGACATCCCCGAGCCGAAAGACAGGGAACCGCGACTTCACCCCGAAGCCAAAAAAAGCATTTGGGCCGTGGCTTTTGCGGGCGTGGCCATTATACTTGTGCTCGCCGCCGCGCGGCGTGCCGGGCCCTTGGGCGAGATAATTTATAGCGCCTTGGACACTCTGATGGGTCTCGGATATTTCATTTTGCCAGGAGCGCTCGTCCTCGCGGCCATCATCCTTATTTTTTCCGACAAGCAAAAACTCGTAAGCATCACCCTTCTCGGCTCCGGATTTCTGGTGCTTGCCGTCTTGGGCCTCATCGAACTTTTATATCCGGGAAGCGGCGGCTGGCTCGGACTTGTACTTGCGTCTCTGCGGTATCCCTTCGGAAATTCGGCGGCTATCGTCATTAATATTCTTCTTCTCATAATTTCCATAATCATCGCGGCGAATACGCCGATAAAGATCAGGTGGCCGGAGAAAAAAGAAGGTGAAGACGCAAAAGAACCTGTCATCACCGGCGCCGCGGACCAGAAAGAAACTCTATCGGTTTCCGAGAAAAAAGAAAAAACGCCGGAGCCAGAAGAGGCGATTACCTCATTGGAAAAAGATACAGAAAATTTTCCGCGTAAGTCCGCGTCTAGTCCGCGTAAGTCCGCGAGCCGGCTGGAACATTCAGCCGGCTATGTCCCTCCCCCGCTCTCGCTCCTCAAGTCCGCCGCGGACAAGCCGACTACCGGAGATCTCCTCGCGAACGCTAACGTCATCAAGCGCACCCTCGACTCTTTCGGCATCCCCGTCGAGATGGGGGAAATAAATGTGGGACCGGCCGTCACGCGCTACACGTTGAAACCCGCCGAAGGCGTGAAGCTTTCGCGCATCGAGGCGCTCCACAAAGATCTCTCGCTCGCCTTGGCCGCGCATCCCATAAGAATTGAGGCGCCAATCCCCGGAAAATCGCTCGTCGGCATCGAAGTTCCGAACAAAGCCGCCGCCTTAGTGCGATTGGGATCGCTTATGAACTATCCGGAGTTCCAGAAATCCGGATCTTTAGGATTTTCCATGGGGCGCGATGTTTCGGGCGAACCGGTTTTTGCGGACATAGAACGCATGCCTCACATGCTTATCGCTGGCGCCACCGGTTCGGGTAAATCCATTCTCATTCACTCGCTTATTGTTTCTCTGCTCTATAAAAATTCACCGGCTACGCTAAAAATGGTGATGATCGACCCCAAACGCGTCGAGCTTTCCATTTATGAAGGCATTCCGCATCTCGTAAGCCCTGTCATTACCGAAAGCAAAAAGACGATCGGCGTTTTCAAGTGGGCGATCAACGAGATGGAGCGTAGGTACGACGTCCTGCTTCAAGCCGGAGCGCGCGATGTCAAAAGCTACAATGCGTCACACAAAGATGAGCCAATTCCCTACCTTATAATCGTCATCGATGAGCTCGCCGACCTCATGGCCTCCTACGGACGCGAAGTCGAGGGATCGATCGTGCGCCTGGCGCAAATGGCGCGCGCGACTGGTCTTCACCTCGTACTCTCAACTCAGCGCCCGTCTGTCGAGGTCATCACCGGACTCATTAAGGCGAACATCACAACGCGCATCGCCTTGCAGGTTGCGAGCCAGATCGATTCGCGCACGATCCTCGACACGTCAGGCGCCGAAAAACTTTTGGGGCACGGCGACCTTCTCTACATTTCCTCGGAGCTCTCTAAGCCGAAGCGCATCCAAGGCGCATACATTACGGAAGAAGAAGTGAACGCGGTTGCTGGATTCATTAAAAAGAACAACAAGGCAGAAGCGGCGGACGAGGTGGACTTTGCGTCTGGAAACGGAGCGAATGGCAACGGCGCCACACCATCATTCGATGATTACCTTGATGGCGACGATGACGAGCTGTATGATGAGGCGGTGCGTGTGGTCTCGGAAGCCAAGAAGGCCTCGGCATCGCTCCTTCAGCGACGGCTTAAAGTGGGCTACGCCCGCGCCGCGCGGCTCTTGGACATCATGGAGGAGCGGGGGGTCATCGGTCCGGGGGACGGAGCAAAGCCGAGAGAAGTTTATTTAAGCGACGAACGTCAGCATTAATCAGCTAAATCAGCATAGATCAGCGTTGGGTGCGGCAAAACATTGACTAAACGCTGATTTATGCGGATTCGACGGATTTATACGGATGATAAATAACGATACAAGGTTCGAAGAATTTTTTTCCGAGCGCGTGCGCGAGCGTGGTTTTGATCTGAAAAAACTTTCAGAGGCCTCCGGTATCGCTGTGAAACACCTAGAAGCGCTCGCCTCCGGCAATTTCCAGAAACTGCCGGCGGAACCGTATTTCCGCGGCTACTTGAACCGCCTCGGCCAGCTCCTCGGCTTCGATCCCGAAATCTGGTGGAAACGCTTCAAGGAAGGCGGCTTCGTAAAGAGCGCCGGCGCGGCGGACTCTATGCCCAAGAATCGCTTCATGACCAAGGCGAATATGAAAATTTTGTGGGGGGCGTTTGCGGCGCTTGCGATCATCATTTACCTCGCTATCCAATTACCAGGCATCCTCGGCAAGCCGTCGATAACAATAAATTTCCCGCAGGAAAATCCGGCCACGGTTTTCACCCAGGAACTTACGCTTATGGGCACAGTCGAAAACGCGAGCGAACTTCGCATCGAGGGTGAAGTTGTGCCGATCGGAGAAGATGGGGCATGGTCAAAAACGGTTTTGCTCGCCTCTTCCCCCGGCCCGGTTCCTTTTAAAATAACGGCGAAAAAATTCTTAGGCAGTGAAACTTCGATCATCCAGCAAATAATCTATCAACCCGCACCTACGAGCACGAGGCCTTGACGAATTAGGTATTTATATGTTACAATACCCCCAGGATCGGGTTGACAGCCCTTTCCCGCAGACCTGAAGTAAGGCCTCCGGGAGGGGGTCTTGAAAAAGGCTGCAAATCTTCCGGGAGGAGGACAGCATGAAAGTAATCACCCTTTCGCACGAGCAAGCAGAAGAAGTTGGATCCCTTCGAAATCGCAGCCGCCAACTGAAGCAGGAAATCGGGACTCGCGAGCAGGAAAAGCGAAGTGTGGATTCGAAGATTTTTAATCTTCTCCACAAATTCGCCGATATCGACCTGAGCGAAACAACCAGAAAGAGGTTGCAACACCGTTCCTATGTCGAGCCTGAGCTGAGCGACGACGGACAGTTCATTGCGGTGGTGGAAAAGTACGATCTCTAGTAGACGGAAAGCTCTGCTCTACGCCGAGGGATGGCCTCAAAAAGCCATCCCTCTTATTTTTGACCCCGGCTGTTTTCTGCTTGACAACAATAATTTTAAATCTAAACTTAAATTCAAATGCCCCCTAAAAAATCAGAAGAAAAACAATCCGCAAAAGACGACATCGCTGGCCTCCTTGCTTCGCTCCAGGAAAAGTTCGGCGAGGGAGCGGTAATGACCCTTGGCGACGCGAAAAGAGTTGATGTTTCGGTGATCCCTACCGGTTCGTTTTCGCTTGACCTCGCGCTTGGCGTGGGCGGCCTGCCGCGCGGGCGCGTCGTTGAGATCTTCGGCCCGGAAGCAAGCGGCAAAACCACACTCGCGCTGAATGTCGTTGCGCAAGCGCAAAAACAGGGCGGGAAAGCGGCATTCATTGATGCCGAGCACGCCCTCGACCCCGAATATTCAAAGCGCCTCGGCGTAAAAGTGAACGAACTCATCATCTCCCAACCCGACAACGGCGAGGAGGCGCTGCAAATCTTAGACACTCTCGTGCGTTCGGGAATGGTTTCTGTCGTCGTTGTGGACTCCGTGGCGGCCTTGACCCCGCGCGCGGAACTCGAAGGCGAAATGGGTGAACAGCACGTCGGCCGGCAGGCGCGCATGATGGCGCAAGCGCTCCGCAAGCTCACGGCCATCTCCAATCAATCGAATACTCTCGTCATTTTCATAAACCAGATAAGAATGAAGATCGGCGTAATGTTTGGCAACCCGGAAACAACCCCGGGCGGGCTCGCGCTTAAATTCGCTTCGTCCGTGCGCATCGACATCCGCCGCATCGCGCAGGTTAAAAAGGGGGAAGAGATAGTGGGTAGCCGCGTTAAGGCGAAGGTCGTTAAAAACAAAGTCGCGCCGCCGTTCCGCCTCGCGGAATTCGACATTATGTACGGAGAGGGAATTTCTTATGAAGCGGATGTCTTGAACACCGCGGTCAACCGCGAAGTCGTGAAAAAATCAGGCGCGAGCTACACTTTCGGCGAAGAAAAGCTAGGAAGCGGCTTCGACAACGTGCGCGAGAAACTCAAGGAAGACAAAAAACTCTTAGGCGAAATAAAGAAGGCGGTACTGGAAAAGATAAAGGAAGGGGAGAAGAAGTAATCAAGCCCCGACACAACGTCGGGGCTCGCATTTTTTATCCTCTCTTCTATCTTCTCTCTGCTCTATTCTTTTCTTTTATTATATGTAACGATCGGACAATGTAATAAAAACTGGCTGTTTATAGTCTCGCCAATGCTTCCACAAGTCCCTGCTCCGACGTGCTGAAAATTATTTTGCCTCGGAACCAGCCGTAGAAAAACGATGCGCCGGAAGAATATGCAAGTTTCCGCGCCGGCTGGCCGGAGACCACGGCGTCTTCAAATCCGCTTTCGGACGGAGTGCCCGGTGCGCGCAGGAAAAAGTTTTCGATCTTCGGCGAAATCTCGAGTTTTGAAATATCGTTCTTGAGGAATAGCCAGTTCTCGCTGGCCTTGAGCTCAAAGATAAATCCCGGCCAGACATCTGAACCATCCCGCCAAGCAAAAACTGTGGGGTCGGGATTGAATTTATCGAGTAGAAATTCCCGCGTTAAGACAATGGCATCTGGTAGGGCAAGAACTTCGTCTATCGCCAAATCGCGTCCTGTCGATTCCTGCATCCGCACTTCCAAAAATTTCGAGCTTGCCTTCGCGCCGGAGAGAACCGCCAAAAGCCGCTGGCCAAATGTCTGTAGCTGGGAGGCGCTCTCGGCGCTTGTCGGGGAAATGAAAGTTAATATTTCCTCCGCGGGTTTATCGAGAAGCGAATTATGCACGAATTGCGGGTGAGTTGGAACGGTGGGTTGCTGCGGTGACTGCGGCACTACGCCGCTTGTGCCTCCGGTCCCAGCCTGTGGCGCCTCCACGCCGCCAAAATTCAAGTAAGCGAAATAAACTATCCCGGCGATAAGAAATATCGCAAGCAGCGGCACGACTATCCAAAACCAATCAATACGGCTCGCGGACCCGCCTCCCGAATCGCGCCCCAAGGCCCTCCTTATCTCCGGCGCTTTGATTGTCTGAAAACGCGGCAATCCCCCGCCGCTTTTTGTCATCTCTGCCACGTCCGACCGCATCGTGCGGATCTTCACTTCCGGCGGCGGAGGAGGAACAGCGGAAAAAGTTTCTTCCGCTTTCGATTCCGAAGCAACCGATTGCTCTTCGCGCGGTTGCGACCTTAACCCATCTGGATCAGATTGCCAAAGGTTGTCTGCCATAATTTTTATTCTACCATTAAAAGCCGAAATGCCCCGGACTAATTCGGGGCACTCGGATGTATTCTTAGTTTTGGATCGCGCTAGCCCTGCAACTGTTTCATCGAAAGCCCGATACGGTCGTCCTCAACACGCACGATCTTCGCGCGCACGAAATCGCCGAGATGCACAACGTCCTCAACCTTCTTCACGTATCCGTTCTTAAGCTCGGAGACGTGTATCATACCGTCCTTACCACCACCCAAATCCACTATCGCGCCAAATTCCAGGATTTTTATGACGTTGCCTTCGATTATCTCCCCCACCTTGAATTCGCGCGTGATCGAGACGATGTCCTTAACCGCCGCTTCCACCTTCGCAAGATCGTTTCCGGAAACAAACACTCCGCCGTCCTCATCAACGTCGATTCCCGCAAGCTCGTAGTGGTCGATCAGGCCATTTATCACCTTTCCTCCCGGGCCGATAAGGGCGCCGATCTTGTCGGGATTGATCTTCAACTGACGAATGGTCGGCACATATTTCGAAAGCTGGGCTTTGGGCTCTTTGATCACTCCCTGCATGAAATCGAGAATTTCGAGGCGCGCTTTTTTGGCTTGCGCGAGCGTCTTCTCCAAAATTTCAACCGTTACGCCGTCCACCTTAACGTCCATCTGGATGGCGTTCACTCCGTCGCGCGTTCCCGCGGCTTTGAAATCCATGTCGCCGTGGTGGTCTTCCGGTCCCTGGATGTCCGTCAAAACTTTATAATTTTTTTCATCCTCCATCATGAGTCCCATGGCGATGCCTGCCGCCGGCTTTTTGATCGGCACGCCCGCATCCATTAAAGACATTACAGACGAGCAAACCGTGGCCATCGAAGAAGAACCGTTGGATGACAAAATTTCCGAAACCACCCTGATCGTGTACGGGAACTCATCTTTTTTCGGCACCAATGGCTCAACTGCTTTTCTCGCCAAGTTGCCGTGGCCGATGTCGCGCCGTCCCGGGCCACGGAAAGAACCTGTTTCGCCGACGGAATAGGGCGGGAAGTTATAGTGCAAAAGGAAGCGCCGTTTTGCGTTCGTTTCCATTGATTCGATGAGTTGTTCAGCCCCCGGAGGCGCGAGCGTTGTTATCGCGAGGGCTTGCGTGTTGCCGCGTACGAAAAGCGCAGAGCCGTGCGTCCGCTCAAACAACCCCACTTCTCCGTTCAAACCGCGAACTTGGTCCGGCTTCCTGCCATCCGGACGTTTTTCTTTCTCTAAAATATTTTTGTGGACGAGTTCATCTATTGCTTCTTCGAAAAGAAAATCGGCGGCTTTAAGATCGAGGATTTTCCCGCCCGAGGCGCCTGCCCGTCCGGAACCGGGCGAAGGCGGGGATCCACCTTCGGCGGACAGCTCTTTCAAATGCGCCATTAGTTCGTCTTTGAGGACTGCGATTTTGCTTTTCTGGTCAACTTTCTTGGGCTGATAAACCGCCTCTTCAAGGCGCGACGCCAAAAATCCGTTAACAGCCGCCTTAATCTCCTCGCTCGCTTCGGAAAGAGCGATTTCCGCCTTTTTCTTGCCAAGTTCTTTGATTATCTTCGCTTGGAATTCGATAAGTTTGTCGTTCTCTTTTTGCGCAAGCGTGAAAGCGTGAACAAGATCGCTTTCCTTCGCGTCACTGCCGCCGAGCTCAACCATGTTGATCTTGCCCCTTGAGCCGGAAACGAAAGCGTCGAACTCAACGCCTTTCGCGACTTCGCTCAACATCGGATTGATCTTTATTTCGCCGCCGATCTTCGCGATGCGCACGCCGCCAACCGGACCGTTCCAGGGGACGTCCGACATGCCTAAGGCAGTCGAGGCGCCGATGAGGCCGACGAATTCCGGGTCGTTCTCCTCGTCGTAAGAAAGGATGGTGACGACAACCTGAAGGTCGCGGCGCATGCGCGAATCAAAAAGAGGGCGAATGGTGCGGTCGACAAGCCTGCCGGCAAGGATGGCATCCTCGGACGGCCTCGTCTCGCGCCGCACAAAACGACTGCCTAAAATTTTCCCCGCCGCGTAAAACTTTTCCTCGTAATCAACTTTGAGGGGCATATAGTTCGCGGATGAGTCTCTGTCCGACATAACTACCGTGACCAAGGCGATCGTCTCGCCGTATTTTACGATAACCGCCGCGTTCGCCTGCTCGGCGATCGGAGAAATCTCGAGCGTGAGCGGCCTGCCCGCCACTTCAATTGTGTACTGTTTGCGCTGGAGCATAAAAATGTAATGCTAATCTACGAATTTATACTAACCTGCGAATGTCGCTGTAGCTCGATAATGCAAATATACGAATGGGTTAATTAGTATATTGGTATGCTGCGCTAAAGCGCCATTAGTATCATTCGCACGCATTAGTATATTGGTATTACGCTATTTCTTAATTATGATGCGGGGTATTTCTTCGATATTGATAAATCTGTCCGCCGCTTCTTGCATTTTCCCTGATGCAC
This sequence comes from Patescibacteria group bacterium, assembly GCA_038077975.1. Lineage (GTDB taxonomy): Bacteria > Patescibacteriota > Minisyncoccia > UBA6257 > 2-01-FULL-56-20 > JBBUGM01. The sequence continues at coordinate 8,387 of JBBUGM010000009.1, read as the reverse complement.
TGCGTTTGAAGGCGGCCACCTCAACAACTCTCCCCGCGCCCCATTTTAGGTAGTCGACAAGGGGCAGGAAGTCGCCGTCCCCGGTTACAAGCACGATCGCATCTAAAAACGAGGACATGCGGATGGCGTCAACCGCCATGCCGACGTCCCAGTCGGCTTTTTTCATGCCGCCGGCGTAGACCTGAAGGTCTTTGAGGCGGAGTTCCATGCCCGCGTTCTCGAGCGCTTCAAAAAACGCGGCTTCCGCGCCCGGCGGAGGCGTGCCCTGCGATCTATCGAGCGGGACGCCCTTCTGGTCAACGACGCCCTCGCTTTTCACGACATACGCCATCGCGCGAATAAGCTGGCGGTCGCCCACCAGATGCTTCATCAGCTCCTTGTAGTTCACGCGGCCATGGTAAAGATTCTTTGCCGAGTGGTAAAGATTTTGCACGTCGACAAAAATGCCAACGCGCTGGTTCGAGTAATTAACCGGCGATTTGCCCGTCATAAGTTTCTTGGAGTCCACCAACTTGCACGAATGGTTCGGTTGGACCGGAGCATTCGTACAAATTCGTGAACTCTCGTTTAGTTTTTATTTTTTATATCTTACTTCAACCCCAACTTTTTCACAACTTTATTGTACTCCTTTTCGTCGTTCTTCTTCAAATAAGAAAGAAGTCGCCTGCGCTTTGAGACGATCTTCAAAAGCCCGCGGCGCGAGTGATGGTCCTTTTGATTCTTTTTCAAATGCGCGGCGAGTTCATCAATGCGGCGCGACAAAACACCAACCTGCACCTGGGCGGAGCCGGTGTCTTTCTCATGAGTCCTATGCTCGGCAATAACCCGAGATTTTGTTCGCTTTGTTAACATGATTTGCTAATTAACTCTAATATTCATACATATTCGCGAATAAACACTAATTCGTGTTCATTAGCGATTGTTTTTACATTATACCGCAGTTTTAGAAATTTTGCAAATCGAGGCAAAAACAGAAAAAGAAGAAGGGCCTGTCTTTCGACAAGCCCCGAGGTGGCACGAAGCCAGCTCTGCCGGCTAAGCCTAACCGGCTGGCGTAGCTGCGTCGCCAATTGCTTGGCAACGGCAGCGAACAAACTTGTAAAAGTGCGTGGGCGGGTGGCGCGCCCCTTACGAATGAGGGTTCCGGATTTCTCCGGAGAGCCGAAGCGTTAGTCGCTCGGCAACCCTTAGGGGATTCAGCTCCTCAAGTTGGCCACCGACTGCAAAAACAACTTGAGGGGGCATAAATGGAAAGAGCAAACCTCGCTGGCGGCTCCTGCCTACAAGGCAGAAGCCGCCCCGAGGAGTACGTGGGCGGGATTTCACCGCCAATCTTTTATGTGAGTATTATAGCAAACCCACAAATCCTGTCAAGGGGCTACAACTCGCGTCTTTTTGAGACCGCGGTTCGCTCGTTCCTGCGACTCGCGCCCGCTGCTTCTCGGCGCGCAAAATCCTTATGGATACCAAGCTTTGCGCGCCTCCGAAAGCTTCTCTAAAAACGAAAATCTTCGCCTTATGGAAAGTAGAACTGTCGCAAAATATTTTATAGAATTAGGGTATGCAGACGGAAATCGAAAAACTTCTTCACGATTATCTTTCTTATCTCGAGATCGAAAAAAATCGCTCGCCGAAGACGCGGGAAAATTATGAACACTATTTGCGGGAATTCTTGAAATTCTCGAAGGCGAAATCGGCAAAGGACATTACGGAGGAAGCCGTGCGCGAGTTCCGCATCTACTTAAACCGCCGCGACATCAAGAAAGTCACACAAAGTTATTACATCATCGCACTCCGAAACTTTTTGAAATATCTCGCGAGACGGGATGTTAAAGTTTTGGCGTCGGAAAAAATAGAACTTCCCAAAATTCCCGAGCGTCAGATAGAAGTCCTCGAATACGGCGACCTTGAACGCCTCCTCCAAGCGCCAAAGGGTACGGATTTGCGTTCACTCCGCGATAAGGCAATCCTCGAAACCCTTTTCTCCACCGGCCTGCGACTCTCCGAGCTTTGCAAATTGAGCCGCTATATTGATCTAAAACGCGGCGAGTTATCCGTGCGCGGCAAGGGCGACAAGTTGCGCGTGGTATTTCTGTCCGACGGAACGAAACAAGCGATAAAAAATTATCTCGATAAGCGCACGGACGCCGAAGAAGTGCTTTTCTTGAGCTTGACGCGCGCAGGAAAAACGTTGGGGCCGATCACGCCGCGAGCGGTGCAAAGGATGATAGATACACGCGCGCGCGAAGCCGGCATCGCAAAGCACATCCACCCGCACCAACTGCGCCACTCTTTCGCGACCGATCTACTAATCAACGGCGCCGACCTCCGTTCCGTGCAGGAACTTTTGGGCCACGCGAACGTCTCGACAACGCAGGTCTACACCCACCTCACGAATAAAGAACTGCGCGAGATCCACAAAACCTTCCACGCCCGCCGCCGCAAGTAAGCTTTGGCGAGGCAGGCCCGCCGCCGCAAATAGTGTTTAGGGAATAACCCAGCGAACATATAAATTAGTGTCCTATTTGACGGCCGTCAAATAGGACACTATAGTTAATTATCGAATCATAATGAAAGGTGACTTTACTCGAAAAATATTAGAAGCTCTTGGCGACGCCGCCCTTGGAACGTCGGCATTATTCGAGGCGATTTTGAGTTCCGGCTATGGCGCCCCTTACGGCAAAATCAGATTTGAGGCGGATAAAATCCGGCGAATCCAGAACAAAAACGCCGCCCAGCGCAATATCGAAAATAAAATTAAGCGGAGATATTACAGCCTTCTACACAAATTGAAACGCGACGGTTTAATTAGGTTGCCCAACGATGAAGGAAAATTGATCATTACCAAGAAAGGCAAATTGAAACTTGCAGCCCTGAAGCAGAGAGTGGACAATGCGCTGCCATCGGCGAATTATCAAATAACAAAATCTGACAAAGTTATTGTAGTATCCTTTGATATACCGGAAAAATTACGAACAAAACGCGGCTGGTTAAGAGAAGCCCTCAAAAACATGGGGCTTAAAATGGTGCAACAAAGCGTCTGGATCGGCAAAACAAAAATATCGCCGGAATTTTTAAAAGATGCATCGAATTTAAAAATTTTAGAATTTATCGAAATCTTTGAGATCAGCAAAAGCGGCAGCTTAAAGCAGATCGACTAACAAACGATTAGCTCAACAATCTAGTGTCCAGTTGGACGGCCGTCAAATGGGACACTTATTATTTTGTGGGCGGGGTGGGATTTGAACCCACAACTCTTTCGAGATACGGTTCTAAGCCGTACGCGTATGCCAAGTTCCGCCACCCGCCCATATGTTCAATTTGCCTTAATTTTATGCATCGCCAGCAATTTTGACAAGAGATGATTTTTATGTTATCATCTAGGCAGCAATTAAGCTTGTCAAATCTACATAAGGAGAAAGGAAAATGAAAAAATTTGCGCTGATTGTCGTTTCGGTACTGGCCGCCCTTTTGCTGTTGCCGATTTTTGCACTCGGTCTGCTCTCTGGAGAGGTCAGCTATTCGCTGATATTCCTGTCGTTTGCCGTTTTTGTCGTCGGAGCGATGATCCTTCAGGGATTGCGCAGAATCTCCGCCGATCCGCCCGAGGTGGCGCTATGCACTCGCCTCGGCAAACCGATCCCCAAGGTTAAGGAGTCGGGCTGGAGATTGTTCTTGTTCTATCCCTGGCTCTACGGATTCATCCTGCTTCCGGCGGGGCGTCACAATTTTGACGTCACACTCGAAAAAGCCGTAACCCCGGACAATGTCCCGTCGAAAATCCCCGTTTCGATGACGATCACGATCAACTACAAAGACCCGCGTCACCTTCTCAACTTTATCCTTGTCGGCGGCATGAACGGCGTGATAAAACAACTCACCGACATGACCTTGGAGCGCCTGCGCGAGTGGGCGAGATCCGATGGCGAAGGACCGCAAACCTGGGAAGAGTTGCTTGCGGCAAGTTTGGAAGCGTCCTGCGTTCTTTTGCGAGCCATACTTCCGAAGGACGTATTGCAGGAAATTCCCTGTAAGGAAGTCCCGACATGGATTCTTTTGAAGTATTTCAATGAGCCGCAGATCCTACCGACCAAGAGTGAAGAAGTCAGATGGAGGAAGAACTGGTCCAGGGTAAGGTCTTTGCTCCAAAAAGCCGGCAATGCAGACGCCGTGAGAACTGCCGTCAATGAGCGCAGAGCGGCCGTCCTTAAGGCACGGCAAGGAACAGCCAGCTTTGCTTTCGAGCAGTTCGGCATCACGCTCAATCGCTTGAGCGTCGGTGAGATCAAAACTCTCGGCAAGGTTGCCGAAATCGCCGAGAATGTCGAAGTCGAACGCCAGCACCGAAAGGCCGAAACGGTCGAACTCGATCACGTTCGCAAGCGGGCCAATGAGTTAATGAGTCCCGTAGCAGAAGGTGGTTTGGGCCTGACGAAGCAGGAAGCAATGGAAACCATCTTCGTCGAGCGGGGCAAGGTTGAAAAGAAGGTTAACGAGACAAAATTCAGCGCTGACCCGACGACACTTGAGATGATGAGCGACCTCATTCCCAAAGTTGTGAACGAAGTCGCCGCCGCGATTGCGATGAGGAGAGCTTCATGAACAATACGAACACCGCACAGACAGATAAAGCTCCGCGGTGGGCGTGGATAGTGCTCATTGCCGTGTCGCTTTTGCCGCTAGTGGTAGCTGTAATATCAAGCGGCTCCGCGGCGCTAAGCAAATTGCGCACCGCAACAGCAACAGAAGAAATAGCACCTTATCCCGCTCCCGACCGGCAGTGCGAAGGTGGAAAACTTTCGTACAAACTGGCCGCAAAGGAAATAAGCGGAATTGCAGAGCCGATTGGACGGGAATGCTACAAACAGATCACACTCCCTGTATCCCAATCGGATCGTGAGAGAACTTACTGGGGGGCATACTCGTTCTACTCCGAGGACCGCTCCAAGGGATTCTGGGTCAAATTCGACGGGGGCGGCGAATGGAAATGGTTTTCGCCGAACGCCAAAAACTGCAACATTGACCCACAGATCAAGCGTCCGCGCTGGGAATCCATCCCGGAACTCTACGGCGTCTTTCAAGTAACAACGGTAAGGGTCGCGGGAGAAGGTGAGATCGTCTTCCGAGAGGAAGACCTCGCTTTCCTCTCGAGCGATCCCTGCAGATAGCAATTCGCTCCCCAACCGATGTCCGGTTGGGGAGATTTTTTTATCCTGAAACCTCTTATCCCCTGAGTTTATCGAAGGGTAGGCCAAAAATGTTATTCTTCGACCCGCTTCGCTCTCGCAGAAGCGAGGCGAGCAAGCTCAGGAGATAACATTTTTGGCCTTTTGAACAATTTTATACCGGGTAATCTAAACAAGTTGGTACAGCTTCGCTACCATGAGAAACATGTATCAACTTAACCAAATACCGTCGGAGGCTAAGATCAGGAAGCATCTTCGCCGCATCGTCTTCGGGAAAAAGCGTCTTTTGCCCCGAATGCGCCTCAAGAAAGGTCGCCTGCTATGACGGCGGATATCGCTGCCGCACCTGCAGATGCAAATTCTCTCTTCTCTCACACACGTGGCTTGCCAATATGAAACTGCCTTACCAGAAATTCTGGATGCTCCTCTGGGCATGGACCATACAAATGCCCATCCTGCAGGCAATGGCCCTAAGCAAACTTTCAGAGAAAACAACGCGGCATTGGTTTGGGGAATTTCGCGCCCATCTGCCGCAGGAAACCCATATTTTGGAGCGTATCGTACAACTGGATGAGGCCTACTTCAAGGGACAAGCCCTGTTGATTGCCAAGCAGAAAGGGACAAGGAGACTCGCTTACGAGGTCATTCCCGGTTCATCCGTGAACAGAACGGATGCGGCTTACTTCCTATATCGGAAGGTAAAACCCAGAAGCCGCTTATGGACGGATGGCGCCTTGATCTACAGAAGTATTGAAAAATGGTGGCCGGTCCGCCATAGCAGGGACATTCACAAAAATTGGGAGTTCGGCAAGACGTCGGAGATCGAGGGGGTGATAGGAAATTACCGCACTTTCGTGCGGAGGACGTATCACCATCATTGGTCGGAAAACCTGCCGGAATATGTGAGGGAATTTTGCTTCAGATTTTCCTCGCCGGAATTGTTCGATTCGCCCTTATTTTACTTGAAGAAAACGCTATCACTTGTACCAACTTGTTAAGGATGCCCAAATAATCGCAGTGATGTTACTGGGTCAACCTAAAACAAAACCGCTCCGTTGCCGGAGCGGCGCCTCGTCGATCGACTATACGCTATTACGCTCTACGTCTGCCCAGTTCCAAAAAACATAAGGCCTCTTGATTTGCAGTTGGTAATCAACTCGCGCCTGTTTTTTGTATCCGAATATTTTCCTAACGCGGTCCTCTCGGCGTCTGAAATTCTTTGCAAGTTGCTTGGCCTTCTTTTCGGCATCTACGCGGTCTTTCGCCGAAAAACTCTCATATGCAAAAGTAGTCACCCGGCCTCCTCCGGTTTCAAACCACGCCTCCATCGATAATCTGCATCGCATTGTCTGCCCTCTTCAAACAAAGAAACTGACTCCATTATGAGTCAATCCGGAATTCATTGTCAAGCCCGAAAGTAGATTGCCGCCGGCTACTTTTTCAGTTTCAAAATTATCCTTTTCTCCTCCGGCTTTACCGAATCAACGATGAATTTGTGCGGTGCGCCCACCGTAAGCGCGGCCTTCATTTCATCTTGCCCGCCGAATTCCGAGATGTGGATGAGGCCCTGGAGTCCGGTTTCCAAGCTCACAACCGCGCCGAAAGGATTGAGCTTGTAAACGGTACCTGACACTTCCTGTCCTGCTTTGTGGAGCTCCTGCGCGCGCAGCCACGGGTCTTGCTCGAGAGCTTTCAAAGAGAGGAAGATCTTTCCGTCTTTGATATCCGCTATTTTCGCCTTAATTTGGTCGCCGATCTTCACTATTTCTTTGGGGCTGTCGACGATGCGGTGCGCGAGTTCCGAGATGTGGATCATCCCTTCGATCTCCGGGTTGTCGGCGAACTGCACGAAGACGCCGAAGTCCGCGATGCCCGAGACGATGCCTTCGATCGTCTGCCCGGCAGAATATTTCGAGACGAGCTCTTTAAGGTTCGCGCTCATCACCTCGCGTTCCGAGAGTATCAGTTTGTTCGCGCGCGGATTTACATCCAAAATTTTTACGCTCAACTCCTGCCCGATGAATTTTTTGAGCTCTTCAAGTATCTTTTGCCTGTCGTCTCCCACCCTCGGGTAGTGCTCGACGGATAGCTGTGAGACAGGGAGGAATGCTTTTACATCGAGGTCGCCCACGGAGGCGGTGAGTCCGCCAGTGTTCGCGCCATTGATCTTTACCTTGATCACTTCGCCGGCCTCCGCGAGTTCTTTTACTTCCTGCCAAAGTTTTTGCCGTCCGGCCTCGACGAGCGAAAGCTCTATCGTTCCCTTTTCGCCATCCAGGGCGACTATTTTTGCCGGGATCTTATCTCCGGGATTGAGTTGGCGCAGGGCCTCGCGAGCATTGATGAATTCGATGCCGAAAACGAGCCCCGTACCAAAGCGACCCAAGTCGAAATACGCTTCGCGCGACAGCTTTTTCATCAGCGTCGCTTCAACCACGCTCCCTTCCTTCGGCCACTCCTCGTTCGGAATGGCGGTCTTAAGAAGCTGAACGAGCGGGTTTACCGGTTTTACGTTTTGGTCCGGAGATATCATATTCGGATATTGCTAAAACAACGCCAACGCTGATCAACGCTGATGCGGGCGGCGCTTTATTTTGGTGGTAAAACAAAATGTGTGCTATTGCCGCCCGACGCTGATTTACGCGGAAGTTGTAAGCATTAGGGATGATTATATATGGATTACCTTCGTTATTGCAATAGGCGGCAGTTTGGCAGTACTCTATAGATAGTTTTTTAACGATTGGAGGACTGATGGCCAAGGGCAAGCTGGTTCGCGATAAGATCCCAGAAATCATCGAAAGCAAAGGCAAGAAGCCGATCACGTACGTTGCGTTGAAGAAAGAATTTGAAGAGCGGTTGGCCGAGAAATTGGTCGAAGAGGCGCTGGAATTTCGCGAAAGCGGAAAAAGCGAAGAACTCGCGGACATTCTCGAAGTTATTCGCGCGATCTGCGGAGCATATGGTTTCCGCCTGACGGAAGTCGAAAAGTTAAGAGAGAAAAAACTGCAAGAGCGCGGCGGGTTCAGTAAGCGGTATGTCCTCGAAGGAGTCAGCGGCCATAACTAAAACCACCCCGCGCCAAAGCGCGGGGTTTCCACCTTGGAAAGGTAATTAATGTCCTGTTTGACGACCGTCAAACAGGACATTACTAAACCACCCCGCACTTAAGTGCGGGGGCTTCTTTGTTGGGTCGACTGAAAG
>JBBUGM010000008.1:0-15545 GCA_038077975.1 Patescibacteria group bacterium | reverse complement strand
GCAAAAAAAGAGCATCTATATTACCGAAGACGACAGGCGGCGGCATGTTTATGTTGTGGGGCAAACTGGAACGGGAAAATCCACCTTGCTTGCGAACATGTTCATCGAGGACGTGCGCAATGGTAAAGGCGTCGCCATCATCGATCCGCACGGCGATCTCGTGAATAACGCACTCGGCTTCCTTCCCAAAGAACGGCTTGAGGATCTGATTTATTTTGATCCCGGCGACTTGGAGCGGCCGCTCGGGCTCAACATGCTTGATTTCAATCCAAGCCGACCAGAAGAGAAAACGTTCATTGTGAACGAAATGCAAAGCATCTTCAACAAACTTTTTTCGCAGGAGACGATGGGGCCGATGTTCGAGCAATATATGAGGAACGCCTTGCTTCTCTTAATGGAAGACATGCCGAACGAACCGGCGACGCTTATTGAAGTTCCAAGGGTTTTCACCGACCCCGAGTGGCGCAAGAAAAAGCTTGCGCGCATCACGAACCCAGTTGTTATCGATTTCTGGGAGAAAGAAGCGGTCAAGGCGGGCGGCGAGGCGTCGCTTGCGAACATGACGCCCTACATTACGTCTAAATTCAACAATTTCATCGCCAACGACTATATGCGCCCCATCATCGGCCAGACGAAATCGGCTTTCAATTTCCGCGAAGCGATGGATCAGGGCAAAATTCTTTTGATAAATTTGTCGAAGGGGCGGCTTGGAGACATCAACGCCAATCTTTTAGGCATGATCGCGAGCGGCAAGCTTCTCATGGCCGCTCTCTCGCGCGTAGATGTTCCCGAAGTCGAAAAACGCAGAGATTTTTACCTCTACATCGACGAATTTCAGAACTTTACGACGGATTCCATATCCACCATTCTTTCCGAAGCGAGAAAATACAAGCTCAATCTGACCGTTGCGCACCAATTTATCGCCCAGCTTACGGAAAAGATACGTGACGCGATTTTCGGTAACGTCGGCTCGGAAATTGTCTTCCGCGTGGGCGTGCAAGATGCTGAATTCCTTGCAAAACAGTTCGAGCCGACCTTCAGCCAAAACGATCTTATCAACATTGATAACTTAAATGCCTACGCGAAGATACTGATGAACGGAGAAACCTCGAAGCCGTTCAACATCCGTGTTTTGACCGATTCTTGGAACACCGGCAACCGCGAGCTCGCGCAAAAATATAAGGAATACTCTCGTTTGAAATATGGCAAAGATCGGCACGAAGTAGAGGCGGAGATCTATAAGCGTCTACGCTCATAAATTACAAGAAAAATCCGGCCGCGTTGCGGTCGGATTTAGTAAAATCGATCCTCGTATTTTATCGGACGTTCATTTTCGTCGCTTTCGTCATCCGCAGATTTTTCCTTAATGCAAGCTTTCAGTTTGTCGTATAATACGCGCGCATCATCGGATTTGGCGAGAAAGATCATTGACCAAAATATCGCTATCACGACTAATACAAGAAAACTCCATATGAAATGGTCTTCGGAGTAATTCTCGATGTAGTAAGAGGCGAAAAGGACAAAACTTACAGCCAAGAGCGCAAGAGTTATAAAGCTTTTTGCCAATTTCCATGCGAGAGAGCGACTTCGCCCCTCCAAAATTTTACCCAGTAATTTTTTTGCCCGCCAGCGCAATGTTTTTTCTTCGGTTGGCAGAAGGTCCGGCTTAATGTGGCAGTCATGCTGGAGAAACCAGTCGTCGACACTTTGCCGTTTTCGCTTCATTGCCGCACCGGGTTCGGAATTGCTGTTTTCATTCTACCACTTGCGGGGTAAAGTTAGTTATAAATGCGTTATATTATTGGAATTGATGAAGTTGGCCGCGGGGCCTTGGCCGGACCGGTTACGGTAGCGGCGGTTTGTATTCCGGCAAATCGCAAATCGCAAATCGCAAATCGTAGTTTGGGGAAGCTGAAAGATTCGAAGAAGCTGTCGGCAAAACAGCGTGAGGTGTGGTTCGAATATTTTGATCAACATCCGGCGCTACACTATGGTGTAGCACGGGTTTTCCCGCGGCAAATTGAGAAACGGAATATCTCCGGCGCGGCGAACCTCGCAGCACTGCGCGCCTACAATAAGCTAAATTCCAAATTCCCCGCCCGCCTTGCTTCGCAACGCGAAGCGGGCAGGCAAATTCCAAATTCCAAGGTTTTCTTGGACGGCGGTCTGTATCTCGGCAACAATCGTAGAATTACGCAGAACGTACGCAGAACTACGCAGAAGAAATTTCAGCGTAAGTCCGCGTTAAGTCAGCGTTGGTCTGCGCGCACTATTGTGCGAGGCGACGAAAAAATAAAAGCGATCGCCGCGGCCTCGATCATTGCCAAGGTCACACGCGACCGCGCCATGGTGCGACTGGCAAAAGCGTATCCGCAGTATGGATTTGAAATACATAAAGGGTATGGCACAAAGGCGCATATGAGGGCGATAAAACGCCACGGCCCGAGCGAGGCACATCGTTCGACATTTCTCGGTAAACATGCTAAGATAAAATTCTAAGTAGGGCATGATTTAAAACCCGAAGGGTCGTTTAGAATTTAGAAATTAGAATTTAGAGTTTTTAAACCATGGGTGGCGTCCCTGTCAAACATCATTCAAAGGGCAAAGTCGGCCGCAGGCGGTCGCATTTGGCGCTAAAAAAGCGCCTACTTTCGGTCTGCCAAAACTGCGGCGGGCCGAAGGAAGCGCACAGAGCTTGCCGCCAATGCGGCAAGTAAAATTCCAAATTACAAGCACCAAATTACAAACAAATTCCAATGACCGAAATAAAAAATTCCAAAATTTTGCCTATCTGCCGCAGGCAGGAATTTCGAATTTGTAATTTTGATATTGTTTGTGATTTGTAATTCGAATTTGTGATTTTTGCAGTTTAGGATTTGATTAGGTCAATTAGTAATTTGATAACGTGGCTACTAGGCATTTATTGCGCACCGTCATCCTTCAATCCCTCTACGAATGGGATTTTTATCGCCGCGAGCACGACCTTACGGCTATTTTGGACAGGAACATAAAAGAATTTTCGCCGGATGTCGACGAGCCGGAATTCGCCTGGAAAATACTTAAGGGCATTGTTGATCATTTAACTGATGTCGATAATGTCATCACCAAGGCCGCTCCGGAGTGGCCTATCAATAAGATCGCAATTATAGACAGAAACATCCTGCGTATGGGGCTCTCCGAGCTTTTGTACGCGGATCCGAACGAAGTGCCGCCCAAGGTGGCGATCAACGAAGCAATCGAACTTGCCAAAAATTACGGCGGGCCGAACTCGGCGCGTTTCATAAACGGAGTACTAGGCACGATCTATCGCGAAGTCGGCGACAGGGGAGCGCCAGCCCCGCCGACGAAGGAAGAGAAAAAAACGTAGTTATTGCCTGAGCTTGTCGAAGGCCGATCGCAATGTCATCCTCCGACTCGCTACGCTCGCTCAGGAAATACTTATTCTAAAATTTGTTAATGAAATTACCTAACATTGCCGATTTCGCAAAGCATATCGGCATAAAATTCAAAAACGAGACTTTTCTTTTAGAAGCGCTGACCCATAGGTCATATCTAAACGAAAATCCTCGCTGGCACCTGCCTCACAACGAGCGCCTCGAGTTTCTGGGAGACGCGGTTTTGGAATTAGTGGTAAGCGCAGAACTTTTTCGCAAATTTCCCGATCAGCCGGAGGGGAAGATGACGGTTTTGCGCGCCGCACTTGTGAATTACCAGAATTTGGCGAAGGTGGCGGAAGATGTCGGGCTCGATGATTTCATTTTAATGTCGCGCGGAGAGAGGCGCGACACCGGCAAGGCGCGCGAGGTAATTTTAGCGAACGCGATAGAAGCCCTTATCGGCGCGATCTACCTCGATCGTGGTTTTGAAGCGGTAAGCGGCTTTGTGGACAGGTTCGTAATGCCCGGCCTTCCGGAGATATTGAAGACCAAGAGCTACAAAGACGCGAAAAGCGAACTTCAGGAGATAATTCAAGAAAAATTGCGTGTTACGCCGACATATAAGGTTCTCGAAGAGTCCGGCCCGGCGCATAAACGAATTTTCCGCATCGGGGTTTATTTTGAAGATAAGTTGATCGCCGATGGTAGCGGCGCCTCGAAGCAGGAAGGAGAATTGGAGGCGGCAAAGCACGCCCTCAAGAAGCATAAATAGCGTGATACCAATATGCCAATGCGTGCGAATGATACTAATGGCGCTTTAGCGCAACATACTAATAAACTAATTCGTATATTTGCATTATTGAGCTACAGCGACATTCGCAGTATTAGTATGAATTCGTAGATTAGCATTACATTTATGAATTTTTTAAAGCGTCTTGAGCTAACCGGTTTCAAGTCCTTTGCCCAAAAGGCGGTTTTCGAGTTTCCGGCGGGGATCACGGCGATCGTGGGGCCGAACGGAAGCGGCAAGTCGAATGTTGTGGACGCCATCCGCTGGCTTTTGGGCGAACGCGAAGCAAGGAATCTCCGCGGCGCGAAAGTTGAGGACCTGATTTTCGCCGGCACGCCGCAGAGGCCGCGATTAGGCATGGCGCAGGCCGCGCTTCATTTCGAGAATAAAAACAACTTCTTCCCCGTTGAGTTCGCCGAGGTTTCAATTATGCGCCAAGTATCCCGCGACGGCGCGAGCAGATATTTTTTGAACAAATCGGAGGTGCTCCTTCGCGACCTCATTGATTTTTTGGCGAAAGCGCGGCTTGGATCAAAAGGGATGACCGTAGTAACTCAAGGCAACAGCGATATCTTTATCCGCGCGACACCCAAAGAGCGTCGCGAGATGATCGAAGAAGTTTTGGGTCTTCGCGAATATCAGCTAAAAAAACTCGACTCCGAGCGGCGGCTTAAGAACAGCAGAATCAATTTGGATAAGGCATTGGCGCTTGTCGAGGAAATTCTTCCGCATCTGCGTTCATTGAAACGACAGACAGCGCGTTGGGAGAAAAGGGGAGAACTTGAAGATGAGCTTCGTGAGCTCGAGCAAGGTTTTTTCGGCAGCCAGCTGCATGAGATAAGAAGCGGCATGGCCGAAACGGAAAAGAAGATCGGCGCAGGTAAAGCAGAATTTTCTATTTTGGAGCGTGAGCGAAAAATTGCCGAGGAGAAGCAAAGAAAAGTGGAGGAAAGCCAGCCGGAAGAGCGCGAGATGCTCAAAAAGATCAAGGCGGAAACCCAGGATCTTCTCGAGAAGCGGAGGCAACTGGAAAAAGACCTAGGACGGCTTGAGGCGCAGATAGAACTTAGCGTTAAATCAGGAACGACCGGGCCGCCCACGGGCGAAGCCCTAAGTTTGCTTAAAAGTGTGAGAGAAGAGCTCAAAGCGGGGCTCGGCGGCGATTTTGTGGAACTTCGCTCTGCGGTTGAGTCGGCGTTGGAGCGCATAGAAGAGTGGATTGCGGGCGGCAATAAGGCGGTGGTGAAGCAAGTTGCACCGGAACTCGAAAGCCAGCTCAAAAAGGTGAATCAGGAACTCGCCGGACTAGAGGCCACCATGCGTGACTTGAAAGCCCAAGAAGGGCAGCTCGAGAAGGGGCAAGAGGAATTTTACAAATCATTCAAGGCGGCGGTGCGCGAAGTGGAAGTGGCCAAGGACAAGATCGAAAAATGGCAATTAAAAAACAGAGAAGTGCTTTTCGAAAAAGAGCGTCTGGACTTGAGGAGGGAAGAGCTTTTGCGGCAGATCGGGCAGGCGGGGCGTGAGGCGCGCGATTTTGAGCATTGGAAGCCATCCGGCGATATGCCCGAATTGCGCGAAGCCGAGCGGAGGATCTTCAAATTACGTGGTGACCTGGCTTCGATCGGAGATATTGACGAGGCGCTGATGAAGGAAGCGCGTGAAACCGAAACCCGCTATGAATTTTTGAAAAAGGAATCCGAAGACCTCGAAAAAGCAGTGGCAGATTTGGGCCAGCTTATTTCCGGGCTCAACGAAAAATTGCACACGGAATTCGATAAGGCGCTTGTTAAGATCAACGACGAGTTCGAAAAATTCTTCGGTTTGATGTTCGGCGGGGGGCAGGCGCGGCTTAGAGTAGAGAAGAAAGAAGAGAGAATAGAGAAGAGAGTAGATGAAGAGTTGGAATCGGCAGCGGAGGAATTCGAAGACGAAGAGGAAGAAGCGGAAGAAGCGGTCGGCGGGGTTTTGATAAATTTGAAATTGCCACGGAAAAAGATCAGCTCGCTTGAGGTGCTTTCGGGAGGCGAGAGGAGTTTGGTCGGCATCGCGGCTATTTTCGCGATGATATCGGTGAGTCCGCCGCCGTTCCTTGTTTTGGACGAGATCGACGCGCCGCTTGATGATCGCAATGCCCGCCGATTCGCCGAAATGCTCAAAGAGTTTTCCAAAAAAACACAATTTGTCATTGTCACGCATAACAGAGCGACAATGGAAGCCGCAGACGTACTTTACGGAGTTACGTTGAATGAGGACGGAACTTCTAAGTTAGTGTCGCTGAAACTCTAATAGCGATGAGGTGAATAAGCGTTTTTCTTTGTCATTCTGAGGGCGTGAGTCCGAAGAATCTCAAACCCCAGCAATTTGCCGATCGAGATTCCTCGCAAAGCTCGGAATGACCATTATTCACCAATCTCAAAGCCGATGGAAATTTGACAAAACGAGAAAAATTTTATATACTAAGCCCATGTCTAAACATTTAAACGAAAAAATTGCGAGTGAATCCGTAGAACGCACGAAGCGGAGTTTTGAAGAGATTTTTGTAGACGAGGAAGGCGTAGTCATTAAACCGATTCCAGAGAATCACGAGAAGGTCCTCAAAAAGCTTCATAACCTCGGCAAGGTCTACGAAAAGAATCCTTCCGTGGAAACGTACGGGGATTACCACGATGCCCTTGATGCCGCGAAGGCGGCAGGATTTGAAGATCTGCCAAAGTCCACGATGTATGCTGCCTATGATGCTCAAAAAACAAGCATGAATTCACCTGCTGGTACTCCGGAAAAACATCAGCGATAGAAAACGGTAATTTGTTGTAATTAGTAGTAATAGGGTAATTGATCGCAGTTCAAAAAAGTGGAAGGGCGCGTCGTCGGACGCGCCCTTTGTTGAACTCAGATGGGTTAGTGGTTAAGTGGGCAACGAAGAACTTACAAACTCTTCGAACATCCCATAGGCATACTCAACAGAGCCCCGTTTGAAGCAGGCGGCGAGAAAGAGGGGTGCGGCCATTCCCGCTGCAACGAAGAACGTGAAGGCGGCCTTTGGTGACCGAAACGCGCGAGCCGGCCTCAACGTGACAAGTATGAGGACGGTGGCCGCAAGCACAGAAAAAGATTCCACGGCATTCGCCACTTCCAGAAAACCAGAAAACATAGCAACCTCCTTTTATTTGTTAACGAACACTCCGATTGGCTCGGAGCCAGCCGTTGTTCGCCTTGTGGCGAACCACCTGCCCATAACGGGTCAGGAAATTACAAAGTAATTATAGCATATTTTATATTAATATGTCAAGTGCATACAAGATGCGGGCCGGGGTACAATTAATACGATGCCCAGAGTTAAGAAAGCAAATTTAAAAAGGTATCTAGTCGAGACCCGTTATGTGGGGGAGCAGATCGACCTCAAACGTTTGCAGGACAACGTCAAGAAGTACCGCTATCTTACGCGCGACCACCCGATAGTTTTGCAGCTTTTGGACGACGCGCACGTAGTTATCACAAAATTCGGCACAGTGACTTTCTGGAACGTTAAAAAGGACCTCGTCCGCCAATTCTTAAAGGAAGTAGCGCCTTTCGTCAAAAGTCGCAGGGAGTCGTATGAATACACGGATACGATGAAAGTTTACGTCGGCGGCGAAAAGGAAGATATCGGCTCGGATGAAACATTTCTTAAAGAACTAGACGTGGAGAAGATGAAGATTATTTCTTACGTTTCGGCGCAGTCGGTCGCGCTCGATCGATACGAAGAAGAGATCGACGGACAACTCCAAGAATTAGGTAAGGTTGTTGAAAACATTAAAAATACCGGACGCACGCAATTTAGGGAGAAAGATCTTTTGCGCCAGGTCGGAAAAATACTTTCCGTAAAGCAGCACACGGTAACCAATCTCGCGCTTTTCGATAAACCGGATGACACATGGGAGCGGGAAGAGCTTGAAGATTTATACAATAAATTACGCGTTGAATACGATTTGCGCGACCGTTTCAGTATTTTGAACGAAAAAATCTCATTTTTATCGGAAAATAACACTACCCTTCTTGATCTGATATCTTCACAAAAGAGCAATTTTCTGGAATTGGTGATTATTATTCTTATCGCGATTGAGATATTCATATTTCTGCCGGACTGGCTGCCTTCGATGATCGCGCTTTTCCGGTAGCAAAACCCATCTCAAATCAAAAATAGTTATTACCTGAGCTTGTCGAAGGCCTACTTTCAAAAACACAGTAAATTCGCCAAATTTTATCCCCTCCTTCGACTACGCCCGGGATAAATTACTCAAGAAATAAAATTTAGCGTTTTTGGGACGGATTCTAATTGAACTCCTTCCCGCGAAGTGTTATTCTAACCGCATCGGGCCCATAGTAAAACGGCATTATCCCGATAGTAGAAATTCGGCAGACTGCGTCTATTTGACAGAGCCGAATTTCACTACGGGACGCCGCGCAGCATTTTTACCCCGTAGTAATTTTCGCCATAGTTCCCATTAAACAAAATGGGCCTATGGTTCAACGGCAGAACGGTGTCCAGCCTACGCTAGAGCTTTGGCGGATTGCGATTTTCTAAACTCGTTTTGCTCGTTAATAAAATCGGGAACATTCGCACTCGCCCCGTTGCAAATCTGTGGGCCTAACACGGGCCCATAGTAAAACGGCATTACGCAGCATTCGCATTGCTGAGGTCCGGGTTCAATTCCCGGTGGGTCCACAGATTTGCTTCGGGGTTGCCGAGACGCCGGTTCGATTCCGGCTAGGTCCACAAAAAGGCGAAAATTTATTTCGGGGCGCACCCGCCCGTACCGAACGTCGATACGTTCGGGAGAATTGCGGAGGCGGGCAGAGATTTTTTCATATGAGCGAAGCCCGTCCTTTGCGAGAACCCCGCAGACAATTTGGCATGGTCGGCGGCGAAGCCGCCGCAAATTGTCGAGGACAAGTCGCAGTGAGTCGCTGGGCGAGCAAGACGGGTTCTCGCAAGGTTGGCGGGCGAGCGATAGTTATCCACACGCGAAAATCTCAAATCTTGTAGAATAAAGGGGTACCCCAAAGCAGAGAGGTTTAGTGAAAAGGGGTATTTTACTTATAACTTTCGAAAGGTCGATTAAGAAAACCGGACATTAAAACAAAATGATAGTTCAAAGTTGGACGGACGTGGTAGTAAGTTCTTTGCAGGGTTTGTGGCTGGGCGTTACCCAGTATGTTCCGAACCTTATCGGCGCTCTGGTTGTCTTTATCGTCGGCCTTATCGTCGCTGCTGGTTTGGGAACCTTGGTGGAGAAAATTTTTGACGCTGCGCGATTGGATTCCCTTCTCGCTCGTTTGGGGCTTGCCCCTTACTTCGAGCGCGCCGGCCTCCGCTTGCGTGGTTCACACTTTTTGGGAAGATTGGTTTACTGGTTCATCGTCGTTGCGTTCTTACTTGCCGCTTCCGACATTTTAGGCCTTTTCGCTCTCTCGAGTTTCTTGAGGGACGTCTTGGGCTACATCCCGAACATTATTGCCGCGGTCTTGATCATGCTCGCGGCGGTTGTGCTTGGCAGTTTCCTTCGCCGACTCATTTCCGCTTCGGTCTTGAGCGCGCGGCTCCACGCGGCGCACTTCTTGGGCGCGCTTACGTGGTGGGCTGTGATCATCTTCGGATTCCTTACGGCATTGGTGCAGCTTAATATTGCTGTGAGCATTATCAACAGCATTATTACCGGCTTTATCGCGATGCTTGCTTTGGCTGGAGGCCTGGCCTTCGGCTTGGGCGGACGCGACTATGCCTCGGACCTTATCCGCAGATTGCGCGACCACACGGAAGCGCCATCTGGCGGGAGGAGATAGATTTCGCTCTTTTTCGAAAAAGAGAAAAAAGAAACCCCGCTTGAGCGGGGTTTCTGGTGTCTTGACCAATTTTTAGTTCTCGCATATTCTTATATTCATGTTAGCCATCAAATTTCAGCGTGTTGGGAAAAAGCACCAGCCGAGCTACCGCATCGTTGTGGCCGAAAAGCGCTCAAAGTTGGGCGGGCCGCCGGTGGAGCAAGTCGGCATTTACGATCCGATAACGAAGAAGGCCTCATTGGAGAAGGAGCGTGTTTTGCATTGGTTAAAGATCGGTGCACAGCCGACACCAAGCATTCATAACCTGTTCGTGAACCAAGGTGTCATCTTTTCTCCTAAAATTGCCGTGAAGATGAAAAAACCCGAAGCCGCCGCACCGGCCGTCGCAGCCGCATCCGCACCCGAAACCGCTCCAGCCGTAAGTCCAGCCCCAGAGCAAGCTGCTTAAAACCCACAACCCCGACGGGCACTTAAATCTAAAACCGTAAACGCCGCCGCTTGACAGCGGCGGAAAATGGGTGTATAATGTAGCAAATTGTTAGTGATCCGGAATCTGGGCATTTTCAATTTCTGCGTAGATCTGCGTCGGGCGGCAATGGCAACAAGCGCTGTTTTATCACTAAAATGAAGCGCCGCCCGCATCAGCGCAAATCAGCGTCGATATTGTTTCAGCAATCGCAATCAAACGAAGGATAAGAAAGGTCGAAAGACAGAGAGAATAGAATTACCGAAAATAAATCATGGCCAGTAAAACAGCCGATCAGGAGTTCTTGGAATACCTGGTTAAGTCGCTTGTGGACCACCCTGACGATGTCAAGGTGAACCGCAAGGTGGACGAGATGGGTGTCTTGCTCTCGCTCAAGGTAAATCCGATGGACATGGGACAGGTTGTCGGACGCGAGGGTTCCACGGCAAAATCCATCCGTTCGCTTTTGAGGATCGTTGGCATCAAAAACAATGCCCGCGTAAACCTCAAGATCGAGGAACCGGATGGTTCGACCCGCGGTCCCAGGAATGACCGGGGCGACCGCCCACCGAGAGGAAGAGAGGAATAGTAATCAACGCCCTGCGTTGATTCGCGGAAGGAAGCGGACTTGCGCGAGCTCGCGGCCGCTGACTGACGCGGAAATAGTTAGGATATTTTTCCACCGAAGCCGCCTTTAGTCGAGGCGGTTTTGGGTTTTCACGGATTGTGCTATGATCTTATTAGTTTAATAAGCGCTTAGAGAGGTGCTCAATATGATAGAAAGGATTTTTCAGTTTTTCGCTTCGTTGCTTTCAGACAAAACACTTCAGAAGAGATATGTCCATGCAGGTTCAATCTTCGGTTATGCTGTAAGTTATATTTACATGGGCGAATGTGTCGGTTTCAAAAAACTCTTGCGTCGGTGGACGCGTTGGGAAAAAGAATATGCTCGGCGCGGTTATCGCACATTGCCACTTGATGCTTTTGTTGATTGCGGCGGCCGGGGTACGCCCCTAAATGGCCTCGGCATTAGGCGGGAAGCAGACGAAAATCCTATTTTTCACGCGAAGATTTATCGGCAGCGGTTTTTGGGGAGAGTAAAACCTGCCATTGATCTGGCAAGAATGATGGATACAGGAGAACCTCAGTTTGCCGAGCATTATCCATTGCCAAGCACAGAAAACTTCAAAGATAATTCATAGCGTTTTGTCCCGACTTTTAGTCGGGACACTTGTTTTCTCGGAAAGTTCTTGCTAAGATTTTAACCAATTATGTGGTGAGCTTGTCGAACCATGTTATCTTACACCGATCTAAAAAAAGGAGTAATTTTCGTCATGGACGGACAGCCCTACGAGGTGCTCGATTCCGGTTTTTTGCGCATGCAGCAGAGGAAGGCCGTCGTGCAGACCAAAATCCGCAATTTGGTTACGGGCAAAGTTTTAGACCGCAATTTCCAGCCGTCGGATAATTTCGAAGAAGCCGACATCGAAAAGAAACCGGCGATGTTTATCTATAAAAAACCCCTTCGACAAGCTCAGGGCAAGCCGGGCTCGGCGCAAGCATTAGACGAGTATTGGTTCCACGAGAAGGGGAACTCCGCGAACCGTTTTATGCTCTCTGCGGAAATTTTAGGCGAACAAGGTCACTTTTTGAAACCGAGCACCGAAGTTACAACCGTGGTTTTCGGCGACAAGGTTATCCGCGCCAAACTCCCAATCAAGATGGATTTCAAAGTGACCGAAGCGCCTCCGGCGATAAGAGGAAATACCGCCCAAGGCGGCACGAAGGTGGTGGAGATAGAGGGCGGAGGCAAGGTCAGCGCCCCATTATTCATCAACGAAGGGGATATGATCCGCATTAACACGGAAACGGGACAATATGTTGAACGAGTAGAAAAAGGTTAAGTCAAGTTTCGTCATACTTTCTTATTCGCGCGAATAAGAAAGTATGATAGATTAGAGAAATGAAAGAATTGGAAAAAATATTTAAAGGGCTGGCCAATAGGCGGCGATTGGCGATCCTTCGGCTTCTTAAGTCGAAAAAGGAACTTTCCGTGGCGGATATTGCTCGCGAAATTAAATTGTCTTTCACTTCGACATCAAAACATCTTCGTATTCTTAACCAGCTCGATATTTTGGATCGCAGACAGGAAAATCTAACTGTTTACTATCGCCTAGCCGATCCGTTGCCGGCGGTTGTTAAAATGGTAATCTCTACCATTTCTAATTCGCGCGAATAAGAAAATAAAAAAAGAGAGAAGCAAGAAAAGAGAAGCAGAAAAAAAGAAGCACTAATCACTATTGGCCACCGCGTCGTGCTGCCTCATTATCGCGTCCTTCACGCCTTGCGGGTCGTGGATGTTTTTGATTACGAATTCTTTGTTCACTCCCGCGGTCTGGATGTGGATATTGCCAAAATGAAGCAGTGAGGCAAAGACACCAACTATTTCTACTTTGATGTCCTGGATGTTTTCGATTCGCATTTCCGCCTGATCGCGCGCGAAAAGACCGACCTGCTCAATGTCCACCACCCGCTTCGTGGTTATAAGGAGCACATCGAGATAGTAGTTCGTCCAGGCAACAAAGAATATTATCCAAATGACAAGAAACCAGCTCGTGGCAAGAAACAGCGCAAATGTCCGATATGCGGCAAAGAGCGAGGCGAATTCCTCGGGCAGTGAACCGGCGAAGGCGACTGCGAAAAGCGGTAGGACGGCCGCAATAAGAAGGGACACGCTTTCCGCGGCGAAGGGAAGCCAAAAACGCCGCCGTTCTATCAAAATTTTTTCATCTGCCTGTAGTTCTGTCATTGGTTGATTAAAAATAACAAAGTGGCCATCGCCACAAGCAATATCCCGGAAACACCGAAGTAGAAGATTTTCGCGCGGCTCAAACCCGCGAGGCCTACGCCGTGTTTTCTCCAGTGGTAATTAAGTATCAAACTTATGACCGCGAAGAAGAGAAGCGCGCCGGCAAAGACAATTAAGCCGATTGTCGGGAAGATTCGGGAAATGTTTTCGGTTCCGTTCATTTAAGTTTTTTCTTTAGGTGTTTTCCGCCGGAGGCGGATCCGCCTTTGGCGGAGAAAAATTCTATCTGCCACAGGCGCTTCAACGCCTCTTTTTTCGTTCGGTATGAGCCGAATCGCCTGCCGGTGGTTTCTGATAAGACCACGTATTTGCCGCCAATCTTCCTGATCACATTTTCATTATAACAACAACAAGACAACGTGGTTTGTTTGCGTGGTCCTCTACCCATTCAACAATTCCATGGAATTGTTGAGGAGGAAGAAAATAATCGCGGATATCACCCCCGCTTATTCGTAGCGTAGGGCGTCAATCGGATTCTTAAGCGCTGCCTGGCGCGCCGGATATATCCCGAAAACAAGCCCGACGGCGGCGGCAACCCCGAGGCCGAGGAAAATCGCCGTAGGTGGAATGGAGAAAATCCAGTCGAGGCCGGCGAAGCGGGCGAGCGCCAAAGATACGAGGAATGAAAGAGTTATTCCAAGCGTGACGCCCACGGCTCCGCCGAAACCAGTGAGCATCACCGCTTCAAAAAGGAATTGCCGCAGAATGTCGCGCCCCGTTGCGCCAACGGCTTTGCGCAAACCGATTTCGCGTGTCCGCTCGGTCACGGATACGAGCATGATGTTCATAATGCCGATGCCCCCCACAACAAGGGAGATAGCGGCGACCGCGGTTAGAAACAGGGTAAGTGCGCCGGTAATAGCGCCAACGGTTTCCAAGGCATCCGCCTGCGTCTGCACGAAGAAGTCGTCTTTTTCGGGATCGGTAATATTGTGCGATTCGCGCGATGTTCTTTTAATATCTTCGACAGTAACCAAAACATTTTCCTCTAAGTCCGCTTCAAGAACGAGCCGATGGAAATATTTGATGCCGAAGATATATCGCTGTGCCGTGGTGTAGGGGACGATGACCACTTCATCGAAATTAAGGAATGAAGATTGTCCCTCTTGTCCTAGAACGCCGATGACGCGGAAGTTCCTCCCTTTTATTCTTATTTTTTCGCCTAGCGGATCATCGAGGCCAAAAAGTTCTTCCCTTACGCGAGCGCCAATTATTGCAATGTCGGCATAGTTTTTTATTTCTTCTTCCTCGAAAAGGCGTCCCGTTGCCGGGAAAACGTGATAAATATCGGTAAAAAGATTTGTAAGTCCGAAAATGTTGGGGCGATAAGTTTCGCCGGCGTAAGAAACCGTTTCCGCTCCGAAGACGACGGGCATGGCTTTCGCAAGGTGGGGAACATTTTCTTTTTTCTCGAGAAACGCGAGATCGCGGTCTTTCAACGAATCGGTAAAGGTGGAAATTATATCCGTGGGGCCACTTGGTTCGCGACCGGGAATAACGGCAATGGTTTTGGCGCCGATGCTTTGGATCTGGTCAAGAATAAGATTTTCCGCCCCGCGACCGAGGGACATCACCATAATAATTGCCGTGATGCCAACTACTATCCCCAAAATCGTCAAAGCCGAACGGGATTTGTGTTCAGCGAGCCCCTTTAAAGCCGTTTTCACCGAATTTTTTATCGTCATGCCAATTTTGCCCGCGAGGACAAGTTTAAATTAATTGTTTTTTTGCGTAGTCCGAGTGGTTGCGAGATTGAGCACCGAGCACATAAGTTATTTTAGGCTATTCACCAATCTTTCTTTTAGGCGTCGCACTGTTTGACCTCTTTGTTTTAGCTTCCTTTCGCGCAATCGCGCATCTTGTTCGGATTTATAAGCTTCATAATATATCAACTCAGGTTTCTTATCCCGATGTTCTTTGAGTCTCCTTCTCAGGTCATTTGTATAGCCGATATATGTCTGACTATCCTTGTGATTTTGAATGACGTAGATGTAATACATAACTTATGTGCTCGGTAAAGACTGGCCGCCAATCGCGCTACGCCTTCCGGCTTGCGTTCTTGGGCCAGCCATTATTTGGAAAAATTATCGCTTGCAATGTGTCGGTGTTTGACCTTTTCGTCTTTCTCGATCATCCCGTCGTGGACATTGATGATACGCCGCGCCACTCCGGCGGTGTAGCTTTCGTGGGTAATTAAGACCACAGTCCGCCCCTGCT
>JBBUGM010000007.1:0-3301 GCA_038077975.1 Patescibacteria group bacterium | reverse complement strand
TCGCGGGGGGATTTTTTCGGAAAAGTGCGTTCGGACTAATTCAAGAATACTGCACATTATTCCAATGACACTTTTCGCTTATGGAACGCTAAAAGAGCCAAGCATTTTGCGCCGTCTTATCGGCCGCGTGCCGGAGATGAAACCGGCTGTTTTGCGGGGGTTTCGACTCGTTCGACCACCGTTTAGGCGGTGGAAGATGTATTTTATGGCCGTGCCTAGCAGGGGTTCGATCGTTCGCGGCAAACTAATTTCTGGTTTGGTCAAAAACGATATGGTGAAGATCGCGGAATGGGAGGACGTGCCGGAAAAAGTTTGGATCAGGGGTCGCGTTGTGGCTTCGGTCGGCGGACGACCAATAAAAACTTTTGCCTATCTCGGGAGTAAAAAGATATCCACAAGGAGTGCAGAATGAATTGTTTGCAGTCGAAGGATTTGATATACTAAATAGAACAAGGTCGGCTTTAAAAGAAGACCAAAAACTATGGCAAAAATGACAAAATCGGAGCTCTTGAACCGCCTCGCGGAGAAGAACCAGTTGTCGCGGAAGGCGGCAGGGGCTTTTCTCGACTCTCTTGCGGAGGTTGCCTACGGCCAGGTAAAGTCGGCGGGCGAATTCGCGCTTCCGGGTTTCGGAAAGCTAGTAAAGAAGCACCGCGCGGCTCGCATGGGCAGGAACCCGGCGACAGGGGAACAGATCCAAATCAAAGCAAAGACAGTCGTAAAGTTCCGCGTTGCTAAGGCAGCGAAAGAGTCGATCTTGGGCTAACCCGCTTTCGCTGAAGCTTCAGCGAGGCGAGGAGTTTTTCTTTGTGCACAAAGAAAAAAATCGCCCGTGAGCCCCGTCAGTAATTAGAGGACATCGTTTTCTACGGCACTAGAACAAAAACGGGATTTAAGTGAGGAATCAACGTTTTGTTTCTAATGACGTCGGACAAAGGAAAACGTTTGGACGCTACAGTCCTCTAATACTGCGGGGTGAGGGGCGGTTTTTTCGTTTACGCGGTTATAGATGTAAAATTTAGCCATGGGTAAAATAGATGAATTGAAAAAACTTGAATCTGAGATCGCATCCGTTTCGCTCCCGCTCCGCGAGTCGAACTTGGTTTTTGGAGAGGGCAATCCAGATTGCGAAGTAATGTTTGTTGGTGAGGCGCCCGGATTTCATGAAGACCGCCTCAAGCGCCCGTTCGTCGGCCGCGGAGGACAGCTCTTGGATAAGCTGATCGGTGAGATTGGCTGGAAGCGAGAGGATGTTTATATCACAAATATCGTGAAGCGCCGCCCGCCGGAGAACCGCGATCCTTTGCCCGAGGAGATCGAGGCCTACAAGCCGTATCTTACGCGGCAGATCGAGATAATAAATCCCAAGGCCATCGTTTGCCTCGGACGCTTTTCCATGAACTACTTTCTGCCGGATGCAAAAATTTCGCGCGACCACGGCAGGGTTTTTAAAGTTCACCCCGTTAGAAGCCGCGAGGGCTCGCAGCGCGTTTCTGCTTCTAACGGGGTTGATGACCTAATCGTCTTTCCCGTTTACCATCCCGCGGCGGCCCTGCGCTCAACCGAGATGATGAACACGCTCCGCGAGGATTTCAAAAAAATTCCGAAAGTTGTATCCGGCGAATTTGGCACTACAGAGAGCTTGTCACCGGCGCGATTAGATAAGGAAATGGTTCGACTGCGCTCACCACGCAAGCGGCCGCCGCAGACAGGGTTGTTTTGATAAAATTTGACAGATCAGATTTTTTGTGCAATACTACCGATAGTTGCTCGGATCGTTTGATTTGGGCAGTGTTCCTTGACACTAAAAGCGCGAAAGGCGCAGGCGTCAATTCATGGCAACCGCATTACGGGACGACAGCGGGCTACCCGCTGCGGCAACCCTGAGCGGCAGGAGATAACCATGATCTGGATACACGTCCGTAAGGAGTTCACGGAAGCGGTAAGGAAGCTCCAAGAAGAAGGCAGGATGGGAAGCGGCAAACTTGTTTCGGGCGCCGAATCCCCTAGGGTGGAGGTCTCAAGTTTCGTCGACCCTACCGTGAAGTGGCCAGACATCCCCGTGGACGCAGTTGACTCTGTGTCCATGAAGGATGAGATCTACGACCACTTCCGTCCGCAAGGCGTTTACGAGGCATATGGCGCAACGCTCTCCGCCGAGAACAAACTTGTACCCGGCAGGGGCGATTCTGCTGGCGACTCTGACATTGCACAGACAGTGAAAATAGTTGGGCCGAGCGTCACCGCGGTTCAGTCCATTTGGACAGAATTCCGTAACGGCACGCTCGAACCGACTACGCGCCTTGAGCCGAAAGAAAAAGATAATTCAGATTTATATAGCGCGATCGCGTTTATTGTCGTGTTAGTGTTGATGGTCGGTATTTCTTTGAGGAGGGATGAATCGAGGCGACATCTTGCTTGTGTGGCAACGGCTTGGACGACGGGATATGTTTCGCGGAGTTGTTCGGATATTTTCGAGCATATGATTTTCCCGCTTACTTCCGATCAGAAAAGCCACCTGAAGCTCCGACGAAATTATTACCACGCAACGGCTTATCTCAGGCTGCGAGAGAGAGAACTACAGCAAATACGGGAAGATGGGATTTTGATCGATGATCCTACGGACAAAAAGAAAGCGGCTTTGGCGGAAGAAAAACTACAGGAGCAAATTGCCGCGCTTCGTGTTCGCAGGAATCACCTTCTTTCGCGAATACGGGAGAGCTCTCCGCGTTTCAACCGAGAGATGACCGTGAACCTCGCTTACTACGTTTTGGAGCATTCCCGCAAGTTGCAGGAGCGGCCAGACGAGGCGGTTAGAAGGGGTTGGCAATATGTCCTTCCGTCTTCTGGCGCAGAATTGGAAAAACGACTAGGGCGCGAAGGTGAATTTATCGCCGAACGCGAATCGCGCATGAAAGATCGACAGCTCAAACCAACCTTAAGAGATCGTTTGGCGGAGCGTTCTGTATATGATCAAGAGTTCGAAGAAGCGGCAGATGAACCCATGGAGCCGCTGGCACCAGGCGAGCGATTGTTATGCGAAAGCGCGCTTGCACAACTCCGAATCATCAACGAGAAACTACAGCTTCTGAGCCATGAACGCTATGAGCGAGAGAGAAAGGAACTGGCCAATGATGAGAAGGACTTCGAATCACGCAAGAAAGAGAAAGAAGTCATGAAGTTGGTTGAGAAAGTGCTGAAAAGTAAATAACAAAACGGGGGTCGCCACAACGGCGACCCCTTTTAATTGCCTTTCCGGGAGGAAAACCCCGCGCTTTCAGCGCGAGGCTTTCAGCATCAA
>JBBUGM010000006.1:0-79799 GCA_038077975.1 Patescibacteria group bacterium | reverse complement strand
ATTTTGAGTTAATAATACGAATTCTTTTTTATTATAACACAGCGACACAGTTCAGTTATTGGATAAGCCAATGTAATCTCCTTCTTAGACGGCGGTTTATCTCGGAATCGCTTTTATCGAAATAAAATTCGAAAAACGGGGCGAGCCGCATCAAGGTTTCGCTCTTTGAGAACGGCCAGTTCTTCTCTTCAAGGCGGAAGCCGAAGCGGCGCAGGGCCTCTTCTGTCGGCAGTTCGTCCAGGGCTGCCCTTCCCACCGAAACCGGGTAATTAAAAGGCAGGGGCGCGTCCGCGTGGACATATATCCTCCCCCGCGGATTAAGCTTGCGAAGTTCGGCAAACAACTTTTCCTTCTCCGGCTTCAGCGTCCGTTCGAGTGAATTGGAAAAATGGTTCGATGTTTCATTATTTAAAAATTTGTCGTAAACCGCGAACGTTATCTCCGGACTAACCGATAGGCCGCGCGCAATCGCCTCGAAAATCCCCCCGAGCGACCAATTAAATTTTGCCTCCTTGATTGAATGCCCCCAGGCGGTTTTGTCGAGCATAAAGCAAAACGATCTCCCTCCATCGATGGATAAAAGCCCGAGAGGCGGCTGATTGACGCGCGAAAGCGCGAAAAGCGCGGCGCGGGGCAAGTTGGTGAAGAAAAATCCTTCGCGCGCCTTGAAAAATTCTTTAAGATCGTCGAAAATAGTCCTCGCAGCAAATGTGAGTTCCAAAATCGCGCTCACATTTTTCCCGTGGAAACCCAATGGGTTCAAAACAAGGTGGTCATCTATCTTATAGTCGCTCGCGCGCGCTCCCACAAGCACGGTGTCGAGCTCGTCGAGGCTTAAGTGCTTGCTCGCCTCTCCTCTGTGCTGTGCGTGCATGCGGCCAATCGCCTGCGCGAAAAGATTTTCCAGTTCCGGCAAGGTGATAGGCCTCTCTGCGCTCGCCCTGTCCCGCTCCAGGGAAACCGGAGCGATCACGTTCGTCACAAAATCGGAATTGGCGGAGGCGATTACCTGCCGCTTTCTTAGCGCCTTAAGCGGGTCGCCGTGGATCTTTTTAAAAGAAAAATCCTCCCAGAATTTCTCTAGGCGGATATTTTTATCCTTGTCGACGCCGAGCAAGAGCCCGCTTGTCCGCTTCGGCGCAATCTCCAGAAGCAAAAATTTTTCCTTGCCCCGTTGTAAAAATTCGAACATGTATCTTAATTAAATGACAACGGGGAGCAGTCCGCCGTTGCACCAAAGTCGATAATCGCGCGTGATAAGCGGCGCGGCGTATTCGAATTTTTACTTTGGGGGCGTGGCTTCAAAAAGTCGAGGCCGAACATCGATTTTAGTTTAGCATAAAATCGTTGTTAGAAATTTTTTTGCGAAGAGAATTG
This sequence comes from Patescibacteria group bacterium, assembly GCA_038077975.1. Classification (GTDB taxonomy): domain Bacteria; phylum Patescibacteriota; class Minisyncoccia; order UBA6257; family 2-01-FULL-56-20; genus JBBUGM01. The sequence goes on along the minus strand of JBBUGM010000006.1, from coordinate 78,422 downwards.
GCGTTACCATGCCGCAGTAAACCCAAATAAGACATTTTGGTGGCAAGACTTGGGTTTGCGGTCATATTTTTCATCATCCTTCTTCTCGTCGTCGTCCGCAACACGCAGTGGTCTGGGAAATGCACCCAACCGAGGAAATCTACGCCGGATGCCAAAGTTTTTATGAAAACTTTATGCGGGTGCAGATTTAGATGCAGACGATTTTCGAGAAATTCGCGGATTTGAGGAGTTTGCGTATCAAGCCGTTTTTTGTCGCTGGACAAAATCACAAAATCGTCCACATAGCGCACATAATATTGCGCCTTCAATTTATGCTTCGCAAACTGATCGAACTCGTTCATGTATATGTTCACAAGAAGTTGCGAGGTCAGATTGCCAAGTGGCAGCCCCTTACCTGGTGCGCTTTCAAAACTGCCAATGACTTTTTGAAGCAGCCAAAGCGTATCGCGTTCGGGAATATGCCTGCCCACAATACGCATGAGCGTTACCTGGTCAACCGAAGCGAAGAACTTTTGTACGTCGCACTTTAAAATCCAGCACGTTCTCGTATTATTCCTTGATACCTTGCGGGCGAAACTCACGAAGCGCCGCACCGCGCGATGGACACCCTTATCGTCTCTGCATGAATAAACGTCACAGATGAACTTCCGGTCAAGGCACGGATAAAGAACGCGGTAGATGGCGTGGTGAAGCACCCTGTCGCGCACGGTTGCTTTGTGTATGCTCCGCGGCTTCGGATCGCTGATGCCGAAAGCATAATATGCGCCGTGCTCGTATGTCTTGTTTTTCAAATCCTCATGTAATGCATATAGGTTGCCTGACAAGTTCATCGAAAACTCGGCAACGTCTCTCTCTGCTTTCTTGCCAAGCAAGAACTCCTGCCATGCGGCGCAGAGATTTTCAAATGATATAATTGTTTCAAACATAATGAACGAAGATAATTTCTCGTCACAGTCGAGAGAGAGAGAGAGAGAGAGAGAGAGAGTAAACGCCCGTTGACGCTCGTCAAGCTCAAAGACGCTTATAAGGGTTGGCTTGCGCTTTACCGAAGCTTCCCCAAAGTGGAACGCTTCGGCATCGGCCAGAAAATCGAGCGCTCGTTTCTCGACGCCCTGGAGCTCGTCTTTTTGTCGAGTTTCCTGTCGCCCGAGCAAAAGCTCCCCCTGCTTACGAAAGCCATAGCCAGAATTGATGTCGTGAAATTCTTTTTGCAAATCGCATGGGAAAATAAACTGTTTACCACCTTGCAGTATTCTACCCTGCTTACAAACATCGAAGAAGTCGGCAAAATGCTCTATGGCTGGAAAAGGGGGTTGGAAAGCAAAACTCCCGCGCAAGCGGGAGAACCGTAGGAGTTGCGAGAGAAGACCTGGTTGTCGTCGTTCCACCTGTTGTCGTCCAGGGCATTGGCGTTCGCGTTCCAGCCGTCGCCGTTCCAGTTGACGTTCACCGTGCGGAGCACCAACCACTCTCGTACATGCGCCCATCCGCGCCACCGCTTCTTGATATTGGGCGGGAAAACCCGAAGCCAATCTCTTGAAGTTGTATAGTATTCGGGACATCGAAGTCCGCCAGACGCACGTACCAATTCCTATAATGTTTTGGAGATACGTTCCCGCACTCCCACGCAAGACGTATCCAGCATGGCTCCCGCAAAGAACTATCTCAAAATCGTGACGGGGAAGCCGCCCGCTTCACCATAGCTTCAGCGAGGCGAGTAGCCGCCCCGTACCGCACAATCTCACATGCAGTATAACAATTTTTGATTGAGATATAAAAGTAAATGACCCCTCCTGCGATGCGTTGCAGAAGGGGTCAAGGGGTTGAGGGGAACAAGGGGTCACGAATCAAGGTTCCCAGGTTTCAGGAATTGCGAGAGAAGACCCGGCCGCCGTCGCCCCACCCGGCGTCGTCCATGGCAAAGGCGCACGCGCTCCCGCCGCCGCCGCCCCAGCCGACGCCCACCGCGCGGAGCAAGCCGTTCACGTCGCGAACGTAGAAGATGTTGAAGTATCCGTTCGTGAGCAGCACGCCATCCTCGCCGTTCGCCTGGCGCTGTATGAGCCGCCAGATCTCGGCGAGTGTGACCTCCGCCCTCTCCTCACCTCCGAGATCGGCGATGATCTCGTTGTCGTAGGCACTCTGTGCGAGCACCATCGGCACGAGTATGCCCTCCGGTACGTCTTCTTCCACCTTGCCGGTGAACCAGCTCGTGAAGTGCGAACCGTGAAACACCATCTTCACGCCGGACTTCTTGTTGAAGAAGGTGTCGTCCGCCTTGAACGGGCGGGGTTCGATGGACTTCGGTGCGACGGAGCGGAGCAACTTGTAGGTACGTCCATGCTCGGAAGAGCCGGAATGACTCTTGATTGCCTTGACACAGAGTGCCACCGCGTCCTTCGGATGCTGGATCGCCCACTGTGCATCTTTCGTGGGCAACGGGTTGAAATACTCCTGATGTTCGACGAAGCGTCCCATAAGGGCAGCCGTCTGTTTTGCAGCCATGACCGTTCTCCTTTTCTGACCGTGTTTACAGATTGCTGTTGGATTTGGCGATTGGTTTCGCCACAGCCCGCAACGGCTTGTTTAAGGCCGCTCCGGGCTATGGCGAAATCTCTTTCGTAATTATCAAAGAACGTCCTAATTATAGCAAAAAATTTGCTATTTGTCAAGCACGCCGCGCACACGCCTTGTTCCGGCTCCAACTGCCTCATCTTTGGCGATTCTGAACCTTCCAATTATTCCGGTGTGCGTAACGTGGGGGCCTCCGCAAAATTCCTTGCTCCAGGCGGATTTTATATCTTTGCCGACGAAATAAACCTTAACTTTTTCTGGATATTTTTCTTTGAAGAAATAAAGCGCGCCAACTTTTTCGGCTTCGGATTTGGGAAGTTCAACGAACTGCACCGGCAAATCCTCTTTAATTTTATGGTTAACCAAGTCCTCAACTTTTTTCTTCTCCTCATCCGTCATCTTGCGCGGGAACGAAAAGTCAAAGCGCGTGCGCTCGGGCGTGATGTCTGAACCCATTTGATGTACTTCGTTGCCCAAAACCTCTCGCAAAGCCCGCTGGAGCAAATGCGTTGCGGTATGAAGCCGCAGGACCTTGTTCAATTCTTCTTCATTTCCCGCCTTAAGCTCACCTGTATTCAAGATCAATCCATGCCCTCCGAATTTCTTTTCCTGCCCGGCACGGGAAATTTCCTGGTGCTTCTTAAATTCCGCGTCAAATGCTGCCGTGTCAACATCTAATCCATATTTAGCTACTTCATCTTTAATGTAGTCGATTGGAATACCGAGTGTCGAAAACAATCTAAATACTTCTTCTCCGGAAACAAGTTTGCTTTTCGATGTTGCGCACCTACTGGCAAAATCGCGGAGCTCTTTCCGTGATTTCAACAACTTGAAGAAGTCGACCTCTTTGTCGATGGCCTCAAAAATTAATTTTCTTTTTTCTCCAATATCAAAATAACTTAAACTAATTACTAAATCGACTATCTCTTTCAAGGAGGACCTTTCGTTCCAGCTTTTTCGTGTCCTTGTCGGCTCTAACGGAATAATTGCTTCTTGCTCGGCAAGATCTATTGCGTGAAACGCAGCACGGCGCAGTAAACGTCTTAAAATATAACCCCTGTCTTTATTGCTCGGCTCAATTCCATCCGCAATTAAATGAACCGCTCCTCGAATATGGTCGGATATAATCCTCTTAATTCTTTCTTCGCCCGCAGGAATCGCTGACACAAGGGGTTTAAACAAGTCCGTCTCGAAAATCGTCGGCACATTCTGCGAAACCATCGCCAGACGCTCAAGGCCCATGCCGGTGTCGACGCCGGGCTTATCGAGTTTAGTCAAAACAAAACCACTTTTTTCCGCGTCAGTCCGCGTGCCGTCTGCGTCAGTCCGCGCTTTTGCATAAAATTCATTGAAAACGATATTCCAAATCTCTATGCTTTGTCCGCTTTTGTTTTTTACATAAATCTCCGTCGTTGGGCCGCAGGGACCCTCGGAACCGGTCGGACCCCAAAAGTTATCGATCCCCTCCCAATGAATTTTCTCCTTTGGTAAAAATTTGCTCCAAAGTTTGTACGATTCATCGTCTCGCGGCACACTTTTGCGCCAATCTCCTGCGGGAACTTTGGCAGAATCGAAAACCGTGACCTTGTCGATCTCAAGCCCCATCCAATCCTTGCTCGTTATGAATTCGTAGCCGTACTCGATCGCTTTGTCCTTGAAATATCCTCCAAAACTGAAATTCCCCAACATCTCGAAGAATGTAAGGTGGCTTTCATCTCCCACTTCATCGATGTCCGACGTGCGAAAAGATTTCTGGATAGAGGCCGTGCTCTTGCTCTTAAAATCCTTCGTTGCGTCGAGCTCGCCCGTGTAATAACGCTTGAACTGCTGCATCCCGGCGGTCGTGAGGAGTACCGACGGATCGTCGGGAATCAAAGACGACGACGGCACGACCGCGTGCCCGCGGTCTTTAAAATACTGCAAGAATTTTTTGCGGATTTCCGCTGAACTCATAGATTATTCAATTTTACATCTATGCTTCTTCTTGCACAACGTCAAAGCTAATTAAAAACGGTCGTTTCCGAGATACTTATTCTTAAATCCTGCGATAGCAGGATTTAAGAATAAAACCCGATTCACAACTAAGCAATACTACGAATACTGCCGGTTTTTGTAATTTCAAAAATCTCTACAAAATCAATGAGTCGCAATCTAGAAAGATCATCGATAAAATTTTGCGGAACTTTAATCTTGCCGATCCAGACGCTCTTTTGAAGCATCTTGAAGCCCATATTCTTCAATGCCGCCCTAATCCATTCGCGCTTACGCTTCTCTTTCTCCGGAACATCGAATGTGGCTATTACAAATCCTTTATGTTCCGCTGCTTCATAGCGAGGCGCAGGCAGCGCATTAGCCATTCTTTTATGAAGCAACGAAAGTTTCTGATATCCTAATCGTGTCAAATAAAAGACCTTCCTGTTGCCTTCCAGGCGCTCTGCAATCAAACCGTCTCGCCTCAACCAATCAAGAATATTGTAATATCTTTTCTGTAATCTAATATCCTTCTCCGTTTCTTCGGAATTTTTTCGTCGCTGCCTTTGGATCTTACGCAACGTATAATTTATTTTGTTCACTGACGCACCATACCCGCTCGAATGAATGGCTTCCAGTAAATCTGCCATGCCTATCGCTGCTTCGGAAAGTTTTTCCAATATTTTTAAAGTGAATTCTCCTTTCATTCTTATATTCTGCTATCGCTTGATTTAAGAATTATGATTGAACTAGGTCAAATTCTCGAATCCTTCAAGCGCCTTTGCTTTGCTGTGTTCGCGGATGCGCTCCAAGGCCTTGGCCTCGATCTGCCGGATGCGTTCGCGCGTAACGCCGAAGGCCTTACCCACTTCTTCGAGCGTGTGATTCACACCGTCAATAAGCCCGAAGCGCATCTCCAAAATTTTCTGCTCGCGTTCGGTCAAGTCCACCATGATCTCTTTGATGAGGTCGCGAATAAGCGCGCGTGCGGCAAGCTGGGCCGGCGTGGCGTTCTTTTCGTCGGGAATGAAATCCGAAAGCGTGGAGTCCTCCTCGTCGCCGATAGGTGTTTCGATCGAAAGCACTTCCTGCGAAATCCTCTGAATGTGGCGGATCTTGTCCACTTCGAGTCCCATCTCCGCGGCGATCTCTTCTGCCAATGGCTCGCGGCCCAATTCCTGCATCAGCTGGCGGCGGCATTGGGTGTACTTCGAGATCGTCTCCACCATGTGCACGGGAATGCGCACCGTGCGCGACTGGTCGGCGATGGCGCGGGTAATCGCCTGCCTGATCCACCAGGTGGCGTAAGTGGAAAATTTAAAACCTTTGCGATAATCGAACTTCTCGACGGCACGGGAAAGGCCGATGTTGCCTTCTTGGATGAGATCCAAAATACTCAAATGCGGCGTGCGGTTCACGTAGCGCTTGGCGATAGAAACAACAAGCCGTAAGTTGGCTTTCATCAAGCGCTGGCGCGCTTCTTCGTCCCCTTTCTCCGCGCGCTTCGCGAGCTCTCTCTCTTCGTCTTTCGTGAGAAGCGCGGTTTTACCTATTTCTTTCAAATACGACTGCACGGCATCCGGAACTTCGCCTTCCATAGCTAATGCGTCATCAAGCCCTTTTTGCTCGAGTTCTTCCGGCGAAAAACCGATAAGCCCGCTTGTCTCGATCACTTTCACTCCCGCCGCTTCGAGGCGGTCGTAAATTTCGTCCAAAAGCTTGACGTTGTCCTCAACACGGGGAAAAAGATAAAGGATCTCGTTGTCGGTCACGAAACCGCGCGGCTTACCGCGTTCGACAAGTTCTTTGATATTGTCTTCCTCGGCGCGCGAAAAAAGCGCTTTCTTAAGCTTTTTCTTCCCTGCTTTTTTGCCTGCCTTCTTGCTACCTTTACGCGGCCTACCTCGTTTGCCCCGTGACCGCAAAGCGGTTTTACGGGGCCGGCCACGCTTGGACTTTTTCTTCTTTTTTGCCATAAAACGCTATTTCAAAAGTATAAAAAACTTCTCCAAAAAAGGGAAGTTTTTGCGCCTAGAACAAAAAGTTCTATGACTCAAAAACTGGGGCGGCGAGCTTGCTTAATGCTTCGAGCGCGGAACGAAGCTCGGCCGCGTTGCCAGCTTCTTCAGCTTTACGCACGGCCGAAGTCAGTTCTTTCCTTTTTTCCTTATGATGTTCAAGCTCGAATTCCCGCTTAAGGCGCGCGATCTCTTCTTCGGGAAGGTCTTCGGCCCCGAGAACGATGAAACTAATGGCTTCATCGAGCCCCGGATCGGAACTTTTTCTTTTTCCGGAGCGCAAGAGTTCGAAAACCTTTTTCTGCGGCGCGGCAAAGCTCGAGGCGTAATCATTAATAAAATCGAAGTCATTCCTTGCAACTCCTGCGCGCAGAAGCCGCTCGCCGATAAGCTCTTTTCTCATAATGCGTTTCTCCGCGATCGGAACTTCTTTTTGCGCCTCGGGTGCCGCGCGAACTTCGATCCTCCCCAACTCTTCAAGTAATGTGTTGTGCGATACTTCGGTTATTTTCTCAAGTTCTTTGAGCCAGACATCTCGCTCCACCGCGCTAGAGATCGATTTAAGCTTCGCAAGCACGGCGCGCAGATTCTTCAAGTTTTCCCGGCGCGACCAATCCGTTTTCCCCTCGGGTAAATATTTCCTGAAATAAAACTTCGGCGCCGCCACGGCGTTTTTTACCACGTTCCGCAAAAATTCCGGGTTTTTTTCCGCCGCTTCCGCCGGATCCTTATATTCATCGAAAGCCGCCACTTTAACTCCGAAGTCGTGCGACTCGGCAAGGTCGATGGCGCGCTCCGCGGCGGCCTCGCCAGCAGAGTCATTATCGAAGCTCAAAACGAGTTCTTCTCCCAAGCGATGAAGTACGCGCAAATGGTCGGGCGTAAGCGCCGTACCCGATGAAGCCACAACATTTTTTATTCCCGCCTGCCATGACATCAAGAAATCCATCTGCCCTTCGACGAGGAATGTCGAACCGGCTTCACGGATCGAATTTTTGCTTTTCCAAAAACCGTAGAGGAGGCGCGACTTCTGGAAGATCGCCGTCTCGGGAGAATTCACGTATTTGCCCACGGCATCGGTTTCGAACTGCGGCAGTACCCTGCCCGTGAACCCGACGACGCGGCCGAAGTGATTATGGATTGGAAACATGATGCGGCCACGGAAGCGGTCTCCCAAAAGACCGCGCTCGGTTTTTATGGCAATCCCGGCTCGCAGGAGATCATCGGGAGAATAACCGGCTTTCAAAAGGTGCATCGATAGTCCCTCGAATTCGTTCGGCGCCCAACCGAGTTCGAACTCATCTATCGTTTCTTGGTTAAGATGCCTGCTCGCCAAATACTTTTTTGCCGGCTCGGAATTCTTGAGCGCATTACTAAAATATTCTTTTGCTTTATCGTTCAGCTCATACAAAAGTCCGGTGAGCTTGTACTCCTGGGGATTTAAGCGCTTGAGCTCCACTCCCGCTTTCTCCGCCAAAACGCGCAGGGCCTCACCGAATTCCAGGTTCTCGTAGCGCATTAGGAACGCAAAAATATCGCCACCCGCGCCGCAGCCGAAACAATGCCACGACTGCCTGTCGGGCGAGATCATAAAAGACGGCGTTTTCTCGTTATGAAAGGGGCAGCGGGCCTTAAAGTTCTTGCCCGCTGGCGTAACTTGCAGATATCCACGCAAAAACTCAACTATATCGAGCTTCTGCTTGATAAGTTCGGTGGTTGAACCGGTCATTACCTACATTAAAACCTTATGTGCCATCGGTTGGCAAGAAAAATTGTGCGTATCTTCTGAAGAGCTTGCCCCGTCAGTAGACCAAGCACTGCAACGCCCAAACGTTTTCCTCGTATCGGGTTGATTATTGGCATAATCGATATCTTGGTGAAAAATTATGTCGTAGCAATGGCGTTGTAGAAAACGATGTGCTCGGGGGCTTGCTTTTCAAAAATATCTGCAATATAATAAGGCCAGTTCTTAACGAAAACTAAACCTCGGAGGAAAGAATGGCTCGCATCAGCTATCAGGATTCAGAAGGTCCCGAACTTTCATGGAGGCCTAACTTCTTGGGTAAACCGCGGCTGCACCGCCTAAAAATAGCGGGTGGCGCACCATATTCGACCGTATCGCATGTAATTTTCGAGCAATTCGGTCTCGGCTATATGATCTGCGACAAATTCCCCCGCGTTCTCGAACTCAACTTTCCTGTTGAGGGTCGAGTGCGCCGGCTTATCGACGCTATGTACCGTTTTCACGACAAGAAACCTCCTGTGTGGCGCTGCCCGCAATTCGGCAATGCAGATTGGCTTCGAAACATGTCTGGCGCTAGCAAGCTCGACCCAAATAAAGTCGTAGTAACTTTATCCGGCGGCAAAGACGGCCTCTACTATCTCCTGCGCGCGATCGAGAAATATGGCAAGGAGAACGTCTTGCCGGTGCACCTGGCTCGCTTAAGTATGGAAGGCGTGGCACACAGGGAGCTCAAGGCCGCAAGAGATCTTGCCGACCAGCTTGAAATTTATCTCAAGGTGATCGAGTTTACGAATAGCACCCGAGTCCCCGGACCGCGCATCATGAATTTCCGCGATATTTTTCTTATGGCGATGCTCGCGGGCGTAGCGCAGGAATTCGGCGCGAAGAAAATCTTTATTGAAGGGTCTGATGATGCCAAGAGCAGCGGTGATCCATACTTCTCCGATCTTGATTCCTCGGAGGAAGCGATGCTCGATATCCTCCACGATTGGGGCGTGAATGTCGAGATTGAAAGCGAAAGCATCTCCGAATACGAAGTCCTGCGGAGGATGTACGATAATCTGAAATCGCATATGCTTATGCCTTATACCCACAGCTGTCTCCGCTGCGACAAACTCACGATGTTCTGCCGCAAGTGGTATAAAGCGAATTTCCCGAAGCTTTACCGGAAGTTTTACTGGATGCAATGCGGTTCCTGCTTCAAGTGCCGCGTAATCACGCTCGCGAGGATCCTCTGGGATCCGGACATGGACTTTGTTCCAATAGAAGAGCGGTACGAATATGTCCGTTTAACTCAAGAGTGGAGAGAAAAAATTAGCCGGAAATATAAGGGTTCGTGGGATTTTGTGAACGACCCGAGCTTACTGCAGCTCCTGAATGAAGTGCAGCTTGCTAAAACTGGTACGTTAGCATTGCCATCGCGCCGCATAGAGAGAGACGAAGTGATGAGACGTAAAGCAGTATGAACGAAACACCCGTTTTCGTACCGCTCGCGACAGAATCGTTCGAGGATTTCCGTTCGCGCGGAAAGCGATGGGAAGTGCGACGCGCTGAACGGCAGTGGAATAGAGGTCAGCTCCGCACCGGAAGAAAAACAACTTTGTCTTGCGGCTACAGCGGCCCACGCTTGTACGGAAAGATTGGCAGAGTCGTTTTCGGCTCACTCCAAACAATTTTCCGGCTGATACCGTTCGAGCAAATCGAACCGTGCGCGAAAAACAAACAGGAAGCAATAAAAGAAAACCTTGAACTGCTCGGTCCGGTAAAAGAATACGTCGCGTTTGAGGTGATTCTGGAAAATTAATTCCCCGTCCATTTTCGGACGGGGAAATATTTTAATCACAGCAATAATTGCGTTCGACTCTACAAGTTAGACACCTCTCTGTAAAGCCATCGAGGAAGGCCTCGAAGGGACGCGCGCGGGTAAAACGGACTCGGCGCAAAAGTTGCGCGTTCCATTCGAAGTTATTTTCCAAGAATGCGAACTCTGCGTCGGTCAAGGGTTCGCGATTTGCGAAGCTCGCGATCTCGGTCAATCTTTCCAGGCGCTCGGCGTCGGTCATTACCGCTTCCTCCGAACCACAAGCTGAAAGTCGTGGCTCTCAACTTTTTCGGCTAATCTGCATATTGCCACAACTGGAGACCGGTCTACGCCTGATACATGTTCAAAAATGACGCTATCATAAATACCTTTTTCAGTTTTTAGTCCCAATCTTTCCTTGGTCTTCTTGTCGCGGAGAAATGCTACGAATTGGTCGAGATTAGCGTCCCTTTCAATAGTAAGAGTAGCGTCATGCACATCGGCAAAGGTATATAGCTTCTTCACCGTTGCCGACAACAAACGGTTATCCATCTCGGCTACTCCTGTTCACAAAATTCTACTCACATCATAGCATCGTGTTTTGGAATTTACAAAAAATCCCCATCCGACATGGACGGGGAATACGAACCTTCAAGCAGCCAAGCCAAATGTGCGGTCGCTGTTGAGTACAATTTTGCCGCTTTCCGTGAGTCGATACAAAGCATCTTTGATGTCGCCGTCCCTCCACGAAATCGGATAAGTATTTTCCAGGTAAAACATTAACAAAACCGGAGTCAGGGCAGGATGTGTCCGTATGGCATCCAGTACGGCCCGATCTAAGCTTTCTCTCTTGGACTCGGTTAATTCGGCGTTTCTGGCAGACATACGTTGTTCAAGAGAAACAATGATGCCGCACTTTGACTGCCTTGTACACATAATCGTAACCTCGCTTCCAAAAGTTTCTAACGTAATGATAGCATGCTACTTTGCAACTGGCAAACTGAAGCTGAACGTAGACCCCTTCCCCTCCCCTTCTGACGTTGCCCAAATTTTTCCGTTCATTTTTTCGATGATCTCTTTGACGATGAAAAGGCCGAGGCCGGTGCCCGTGATTTCGCGCGTCTTGTCCGTGGCAATCCTGTAAAACTTTTCAAAAAGTTTCTCCTGGGCTTCTTTGGACATGCCGATGCCGGTATCTTTGATGTGAGTAATGAGCTCGTTAGCTTTTAGCTCGTGAGAAATAGTAACAGTGCCCGAGCCGCCCATGTATTTGATGGAATTTCCGACCAAGTTCACGAGTACTTCCTTCAAGCGATCTGGGTCTGCTAAAATTTTTGGCATTTGCGGCAAAGTTTCATGCACGAGCTGCACATGCTTTTCTTCAGCCATTTTTTCGAGCTCTACCAAGACATCATGGATCGGAGACACAAGATCGATCGGCGAAACCCTGATCGTCAGCCGGCCGGCTTCGGAACGAGAAACTTCGAGGAGATCGTTCACAAGCTGAACAAGGCGATTGTTGGATTGAATTACTTTAGTTATAAAATCCTTGGTGCGGTCATTCACTCCGCCAGTCGTGCCGTCCAAAATAAGCGATAAATACCCCTTCATCGCCGCGACTGGTGTGCGCAATTCGTGCGCGGCAACGAAGACGAACTCTTCTTTCAGTTCTTCCAAGCGCTTTAGGCCAGCCATCATTTTGTTGAACGCCGCACCCAGCTCTTCAAGCTCGTCGCCGGTTTTTATCTCTATTTTTTCTTCGAACTTGCCTTGAGCAACCCTTTCCGTCCCCGCCTCCAAAGTTTTAACGGGACGAACGATAAATGTGGCAAGTAAAATGCTCGCGCCTACCGCTGCCGCAAAAACGGCTATGGAAACCATTCCGTTGTTGTAGATAAGTTCGTTGACGCTCGCATCCGCCTCCTTTACGGGCCACTCGGCGATCAGAGCCCAGTTATACTCCGGCAGAAACCTGCCGGCGGCAACCACTTTTTCTCCAAAAAAGCTTTCGTATTTCCTCTGTCCTTCTGTGCCAAGAAAATCCCTCTTTATGGTGATGTCGTCTTTCGCATCTTCGCGCCGCGCCGAGATTTTCCAATCGGATGCGCGTATCCCGCTCCGTCCCGTAAGACCGGAAATGATGCCGACGCCCTCCAAGCTGGTCCCCCCGCCAATATTATCGAATGGGCCGCTACCGACGATAAACGACCCCGATTGATCGGCAAGGTAAACATACCCCGAGCTGCCGAGCGACGCATTTTCCACCACTTCTCTGATCTTCTCTAAATTTGCTTCGGCAGCCGTAACAAATATCACAACTCCGTTTTTATTTTTCGCGGGAGCCAAAACCGTAACCATCGGACCGTTCAAGGTGAAATGAACCGGGCTCAAATAAGTGTTCTCTGCTTTGGCTTCGGAGAATCCCTCTATCCCGCTCCAATTTCGCAGGTCTTCTTCAGAAACGCCATCCGGCTCCAAACGTGTCAATCTCGTGGTTTCGCGGCCTTCTAAATTGATGAAAGAAACCCATTCCAGCCCCGGGACCCTCTCCAAAATACCGCCCAACAAGAACTTTTGATCTTGCGGCGCAACGTCCGTTGTCTGTTCATAGGATACGTTAACAATGATATTCCCAAGCACCGTGTTATCCATAAAACGCTTGATTTCGTTGTATTTCTGCTCAATAAGAGCCGTTTCGAGATTGGCGACATCAATTTTGTGCGATAAGGTGATACTCCACACGGACAAAAAGCCAGCGGCGAGCACCGGCACGACACTCACAAGCACCATAAAGAAAATTATTTTGTTGCGCAGTTTGCCGCGGAACATAATTATAATAATGCGAAATTACGAATTAACTATGCGAATATTGCGAAATAAAACGGTTTCGTTTTCGCATGATTCGCATAATCGTGTTCGCGCATTTCGCATTAGGTCTTAATCAATAACCCCTAACCCTTTGAGCAAATCCCTTCCAATATACATTACCTCAAGCGGCTCTTTCCGGCCGTAGCCCATAATGTCATTGCCAGGAGGCGCTTTGTTGGCCTCGAACCGCGCTTGATCGCCCGCTTCGCCGAGTTGAGGCGAGTCGACACTAAACGGGGCCGCTTCGTCGCGGTCCGGCAAACCATACGAGTGGCCGAACTCGTGGTAAAGGTAGGTGGGGCCAAAAACAGAAAACTCCTTGTCGCTCAAAAATTCGTAATTCAAGATGAAAAATCCGCGCACCGACTCGATGTCCAAGAGGAAAACCATTGATTCCGGCACGCCTAAACGCATTGCGATCTCTGCGCGCGTCAAGTCCTCTTCTGTCTTATAGATAATGCCGCCAGAAGCTCCAACGCCTTCGTAAATAATACCCATCGCCGGATATTCGCCCGCCTCGACTCGCGTCGGCTCATCGACGCGAGGCGGGCCTTCTTCAAATTTCGCAAATTCGGGATCATAAAGATCGCCGCCTGCGCCGAAGACACGCCTGTCAATTTCTTCAGCAATAGCAATCAAGGCGCGCGGATTGCCGCCGTCGGTCGAGGTGGAATAAAATGGATCGTCGTGTTCCAAAAAAACCGGCTGAGGAAAAAGTTTGTAGTCTAACTCGGAAAGACCGCGCAGCTCTAAAAAATGAAATCGCGACGCCCGGAGGAGCACCGGATCGATTTTTCCGCGCCATTTTTGATCAAAATCTTTTTCGCGATTTTTGGGAACCGCGTAAAAAACCCTAAGACCAATCTTCTCAATGCTTGTTTCTGGATCGTTATAAAAATGCGCGATGCGCAGTTCTCTCGCCGGAAGAATATTCTCCTCTCTAAAATAGTAATAACCGGCAAAGGAAAAGCCGCCAAAGACGGCAACTATGACGGCGATAACCGACAATTTGCCGAAAATGCTTTTTGGCATTTAGAGCTCTTGGATCTTCGCTCTCGTCGCGGGACCAACGTATCCGGTTCCGTTCACGAGCCCGGCCGGAGCCAAAACCTCATCCGCATATTTCTCCTGGAACCTAATAACAGCTTGCTTGGTGAGCGATCCGAAAAATCCCGTGATAAGGCCTTCTGTATACACCCCTTCGGCAAGAAGCAATTCTTGAAGCGCTTTTACATCTTCTCCCGTCGAACCGACCGTAAGGTCGCGCAAAATTTCTGCTTTGGTTGCCTGTCCCAGAGGAGCTTGTGGAGGCGTCTCTGCGGGAGGGGCTTCCGCGGCCGGCGCGGCCGCACCAAGGGTAAGCGCATTCACTTTTTTACGCGTGAGCGGCCCGACAAAACCATTGCCGGAAGTGAGCCCCGCAGGAGCTAAAACCTCGTCCGCGTATTTCTCCTGAAATCTGATAACTGCCTGGCGAGTAAGTTCCCCGAAAAATCCGGTGATTAGGCCTTGGGGATAGACGCCTTCGGCGAGAAGCAAACTCTGAAGCGCTTTAACGTCCTCGCCCGACGAGCCCGCGGAAAGGTTGCGCAATATTTCGAGCTTTGCGATTGCTCCTTGCGGCACGGATAAAGTTTGCGTCGCCTCGATCACGACCTGGTTCTTGTTCGATGTCTCGTTACCAGCCGGATCAACCGCGCGCACGACATAGTAATAAACAACCCCCTTTGTAACATTTATGTCTGTAAGCGTATTCTTTTTGAGGTTCGTCGCGATTACGTCGCCCAAGAATCCTCTTTCCGTTGAGCGATAAACTCTCACATGGCTGAAATCGGCAGTGGGGTTTATCCACGAAATAACGATTGATCCATCCGTGCCATACGATGCAGTCACGTTCGTCGGGGGGTTAGGCGGCGTTGTGTCCGCCGCGGCAACAAGGGCAAATATCGTCAGGTGCGTGACGCGCAAAATGAAAACTTTGCGAATTTTATCAACTGTATAACTCTCTACTTTCACCCATACACCAGTCGACTCGTCGAAGAAACTAGGGACAACCGCGTCTTCCGTAATGCCCTGATCTTTCAATACTTCCGGATCGTAGGGAATAACTATTTCCGTTTCATCCTGCAATGTTTCTATGTTCGTGCCGGCGCTGTCTTTTATGGTTACTTCGTAGACGGTGCTTACAACCTTCGCTGCCGGCTGGGACGGCGCCTCGATCGTTGGCGTGATCTCAACACTGACCGTGCCGCTCGTCCCCGCGGCGGACGGCGGAATTCTCACCTCGGCGCCATCGGCGGTTTGCACAAATATCTCTTTGGTTGCCGACTGACTTGTAGAAACCGGCGGCGGCAATGCCTCCAAACCGTACCTTTCGAGTATGAGCTCAACCAAACCCACCGGCTGGGAAGTGTCTAAAATTATCTCTCCGGATTTATACGGAATGCCGTTCTCTTCCTTGCCTGCTCCTATCCTCCATTTGTCGCCCCGCTGAAGCACGGCGATGAATTCTCCCCCGGCGCTTGCCCGCAAGTTAACGTTTCCACCTTTCTCCGACCATGCCCAAACGAATGCGTCGACAGGTCCGACGCCGGAAATTTTTGTCGTGCCGAAAACCTTGACTGTTTCAAAAAGCGTCGGCCGGCGGAAAACGAATGCGATGTCTTTTGTTTCGCCAGACAGAATAGATATCTTTTGCTCTTCCGGATTCAGGTATCCTAATTCGGAAGGAAGGAATGCGCGGAGGTAATATGTCCCGGCTCTAGCAAGGAAAGTCGCGAGGCCCTGGGCATCGCTTTTTTTGTAATCCGGCGGTGGACGCAGGGACGATTGATCGCCTGCGCTCAAAGTATCGAGCATTATCCCCGCGCCTTCCAATGGTTTACCCGCCTCGTCGCGCACACTGATGATGACCTTGGAGTCGGAAATCGGTATGACGAAGTTGACCGTGCGGCTCTCTGGAGTTATGTCATCCGCAAAAACCACTTCAGAAAAAGGCCCGTTCCACGACCACTTTGCGCTCGCGGGATCGCGCGGCCGGGTGCCCAACTGCCAAATGCCGCCACTCAAAGCCAAGTTATATCTGCCACCGGAGTCAACAAAAACGCTCTTCCATTGCTTCGTTTCACTTGAATAGGCGCCGACTTCGGCATCCGAGATGGGAGTGCCGTCGGAGAAAGAGGCGGCTCCCGAAACATTCTTGCTTGTGCCGACGAATTTTAAGGTGAACACCTTTGTTTCGTTGTCTGAAATGCTAAATCTAAATGGTTCCGCGCGCGAAAGTTCTGTTCTCTCCGGCGGAGGCATGGCTTCAAGCCAATAATTGCCGGCTTCGACGCCGCTGATTTTCCAAGAACCATCCGCCCCGCTTAAGATCCCATAATTTCTGCTGAAGTCCTCTTTAAAAATTCTGACACCCGCGCCCGCAACCGCTTTACCGATTGGGTCGAGAGCGATGCCGGAGACGACGGTCGTCTGCGCAGTGGGTTGAGACGAAGTCGCCTCTGTCGTGGTTGTTGATGGAGGTGCGCCCCCAATGCTAACGGAGACGATATTCGAGTCGGGAGAGCAACCGGCCGGATTGCAGGCGTTAACATGATACTCATAAGTTCCCGGCGAGAAATTAACCGCAAAACCAAACTCCGTAAAAGAAGTTACGTTTTGGCTAAGAGATATAATAAAAGCCCAAATGCCACCCTGCGGCCTTCGGAATATCTTGAAATCCGATTCGTCGCTCGAATTGTCTTGCCAGTCGAGCTTTACGTCATTTCCGGAAAGAGCCGCTATAAACCCAGAAGGCGCCGCAGGTGGAGATGTACCTGTTGAGGTACTGGTTGAAGTCGAAGAGGATGTTGCTGAATCAAAATTTTTCTCTTCGGAGGTGTACTCTGGATAACTGCCGGAGGCAACAGTGGTTTTAACAACATAATAATATTTTGTACTCGCTGCGAGGTTTGTTAAATTAACGCAGTGTTCAAAAACCGGAGAGCTTGGTGAAAGGCAATCCCCCGCTGCGTGATTAGGGTAGTTGCCGGGCGATGTCCCGTAATACACTTTCGAATCTCCCGACTCATCTGTCGTCCACTTTATCTGCGCGCCAGGCCCATAAATATTTTCCGCGCGGAGATTAGAAAAGGAAAACGCATCCGCGCCGCGAGGCAGAAAAGATAAACCAAGCGCCAAAAACATGACCGACAAAACTAGAATTCTGCGCATTTACTTAGATAGGTTAATATTAACATAATGTCTGAAATTTTGGCTGTAGAAAACTTAAAAGTTGCCTTTGGCGACTTTATCGCTCTCAATAACTTGAGTTTCAAACTCGATGCCGGCGAATCGCTCGCGATCATCGGCCCCAACGGCTCTGGGAAGACAGTGCTTTTGCGCGCGCTTCTTCACGTCACGCCTTACTCCGGCACAGTACGCTGGCAGAAAAATATAAAAATTGGTTACGTTCCGCAGAAAATCGAGGCCGACAGACACTTACCGCTTAATCTGCGCAATTTACTTGAAGCGAAAAGCAGGGTCTTAAAAATAAAAAATGGTGTTATCGAGAAAGTCGTAAAAGATGTTGGACTCGACAGAGAACGGCTCCGCACGCCCATCGGACATCTCTCCGGCGGAGAATTCCAGCGCGCGCTTATCGCATTTGCCTTATTGGGCGAACCTAACGTACTTCTCTTAGACGAGCCGACCGCGAGCATCGATATCCCCGGCGAAGAAAAGATCTATGACCTCATCCATCGCTTGCAGGACGAACACAATATTACACCTGTCGTTGTTTCTCACGACCTTCATTTCGTCTACCGCTATGCGACGAAAGTTCTGTGCCTCAATAAATCGGAAATTTGCTTCGGCGAACCCCAAGAAACATTAACACCGGAAGCTTTGGAAAAAATTTACGGGCCGCATAAATACTATCATCACTATTACCATAAAAATGATTAACGAATATTTTTCTGTCGTCCTCTCTGTGTTCGCGGCAAGCGCCGCCGGACTTGTCGGCGCCTTCGCCTTGATGAAAAAAACCGTGCTCGCGGGCGACGTGATGTCTCACCTTGCGATACCCGGACTGGGATTGGCCTTGCTCTGGAGTTTGAATCCGATCTTGGGGGGCGGGACAACATTGATCCTTGGCGCGATCGTTATTTGGCAGCTTGAAAAAAAGACCACGCTCTCATCCGATGCGGCGATCGGGGTCATCTTCGCCTCTTCTGTGGCCTTGGGAGCGCTATTGATCAATTCCGAAGAAGATTTGATAGACGCGCTTTTCGGCGGCTTCGTAAAACTTTCCTTAAATGAATTTATTTTCGGAATGGCTGTAAGTATCTTCGTCATCGTCATGCTTTGGATACTGCGAAACAAACTTATCATCGCGCTTTTCTCCGAAGACCTAGCCGCAGCTATGAATATAAAAACGAGTTCGGTAAACCTTTGGTTCTTGCTACTCTTCGCGCTCACGATACTCTCCGGCCTGCAATTCTTGGGAGCTCTCCTTGCCGGCTCGCTCATCATCATCCCTGCGGCCGCCGCAAGGCAGGTCACGCACAGCTTGGGGCAATTCCTCGCATACTCGGCAATATTCGCGGCGCTCTCGGTTGTCGCCGGATTCGCGCTCTCTTCGGCATACGAACTCGAACTCGGGCCAACGGTAGTAGTCGTAGCCGCGGCAATTTTCGCAGTTGCGGCGATCAAAAGAAAAAAATAGGGGCTTTATAAAAGTGAAAACTGCTTTTACGAGCAGTTTTTTATTTGAGCGGTTTAGCGAACGACGTTAGAACCTATTGGATTGGGATGGAAAACGATTTTTCGTGTCTGATTTTACATAAAAGAAAAGGCAGTGCGCGCTTGCTACACTGCCTGTTTCTGGTTAGTACGGTTCTGCCTCACTCTCGCGCACCCAAATTGGAAGTCCACAGTAATAACCCACGTAAACCGGTTCTTCGCCACTCGTGACAACATTCGTAATAGTAGTTGCTTTTCCTTTTTCTGGACCAGCTACAGCACGAATCCAATCTCCCACCTTGAAACGTGTTTTCACGCTACGCCCCCGTGTTGATATACATTTTCTACCTTGAGTATATTCGGTGCTTTGTATAAACGTCAAGTTTTTGAGCGGGATACCAGAATCCCCGCCTGCGCCGAAGTGGCTTCGGCGGGCAGGGAACTGGCGTCACTTCAACATTGGCCCCGTAGCAATTTTGCTTAGCTTGGAGCGAGGTACGAGAATCGAACTCGCGTCTCCTGCTTGGGAAGCAGGCGTACTACCACTGTACTAACCTCGCATCGCGCAAAATTGAACGGGGTTGCGTTTCTGTAATTCGCTTCGCTCAAACAGAAACGGGAGGAAGCAACCGTACTGCCACTGTACTAATCCCGCGTTACTGCCTCGCCAATCATAAAGCGAGCCGCAAACTTTTTGAGAAGCTATCGGAGGCCCGGCGGGCTTGGTCTCGAAGAGCCGCCGGGGCGAGATGCAGATGCGCTTCGCTCGCCGGAAGCGAAGCGACGCCGGTTCTCAAAAAGTTTGCGGCGATCCTCCTTGTACTTTCTTTACGCTTAGTGTATTATAAAACCAGCAAATTTTGAATATGGAAGGTGGTTTCAATGAAAAAGATCCTGCACTTCGGAGTAATGCTCTGTCTGCTGTTTCAGCCGGCATTGGCCACGGCGCAAAACCATTCTCAAGAAGGCACAACGATCCGCGTAGACGTCGAACTCGTGGTACGCATGGTCACGGTCGAACGCAAAGGCATGGCCATCTCGGGCATCAAGCAAGAAAACTGGCGGGCTTGCCCAACAGAAACAACCACCAAGCGCAGCAAGAAAATGAAACTCGAAGAACAACCGAAAACTCCCTGCGCCAACCCTGAAGAGATCGCTTTCTCCAATGAATTCAACCGGCCTCCGGTCAACTTGCTATTTATTGATGACAATTCGGCATCGGCGAGAGCGCATCTCAACCGTTTTTCGAAACCGGCCCAACGCCGTTTCATTCGTACTATCAGCCGAACGGACGATGAATTCTCCGTCTGGACAATGAACGACAAACGTTCTGTTGTTGTTCCCTGGACGAAGGATATCGAAACGGTAAGAACGGGCATTGCCTCGATCGAGGCCGTCGACAACAATACGAGCTTGCTCGACACGCTCTACTATGCCTCAGAGGAAATGCTTGGCCGCGATAACGAAAACCGGCGCAACATGGTAATTGTCGTAACTGACACCTTCGACCAGTCGCGCGAACTGAAACGCAAACTCATTGACAGCGCGAGCGGGACACCCTGCACTGCGGCATCTGCTTCCTGCAGAACGGTCGGGGTTGATGACCTCGTCACTGCTTTCGCTCTATCAAACACCAGCATTTACATCGTTGATTTTGCCGGACGTTTCAGCGACAAGCCACAATTACGCCTGTCTCAGGAAGACCTCGAATTCCTCACGGCAATGACCGGAGGGAGGCGCCTCACCGCGGAAAAACCGAACGAGGCGGGAGAAAAGTTCGATAAAATCGCAGAACTCTTCGGTAAAATGTATGAGGTCGGCTTCTACCTCAAAAAAGGCAATAAAGGGAAGGAAGTGATCCTACAAGTCGGCGAAACCGATGAAAAAGGTATTTTCCGTCCTTTCGACTACGATATCTGGTACACCCGACAGCTTGGCAGATAATTTTTCAAAACAAAAAAACCGCGTTGCTCAAGCAACGCGGTTATTCATTTTTAGGGTTGCGTCGGAGTTTCCTCCGGCAGCAAAACGCGAAAATCGATCGGTGGCAGCTTTACGCCCTTCTTCTGGAAGACATCATAAACGATGAATCGGTTGCGGTAGAGTCCGGGACGAAGACGGAACGGAACTTCGATCGTCTGCGGATTCTCTTCGTTATTGAGAGTGCTTAGAGTTCGCTTGCTCTCGAAAATGAGACGCACGATGGTGAACTGCTTTTTAACAGTTTTATTTTGCGCGGAGTCCTCTGCGACAAATTTCGCGACCGAGAGATATTGATTCTCTCTGCTCGGGATATAGTCGGGGTGATACGTTGGATCGGGCTCTGCGTTGGAACGCACCAAAAACAAGTAAACACCCTTCCCGGCAAGGTCGGTAAGTGCGATTTCCTGTCCATCGATCATTAGGCGCTGATCATTCCCGCCAAAACGGATCAATTCTTCGACGGAAACGAAATTGCGGCCAGGTTTTCCTTTCGGCAGATCGGCAGTAACTTGCTTATGCCCTTGTTCCTTCAGCTCTTCGAGCCATACGATCGGGCCATGAGGCGGTACGATACCCTTGATGCCAAGACCAAGGAGTTCGTCTATCTCGAAAACCGCGGGGATGGCGTCATCGAGCGGCTTCGCGTCAAGATCGATCGTCCCATCCGCCTTCATCGGCAGATAGGAAGAAGAAAACTTCATCTTCAGGCGAGCGCTCATTGTTCTCTGGTTCCTGCGAACGCCTTCAAAAGACGTAAGGACCATTCGCTTATCGCCGAAATCGACAATAACCGGCTCCATGTGGTCTGCGTCGTTAAGTTCTCTCGCAAGAGCTTTCTTGAGATCATCGTAGCGATCCTGGAAGGCGCGGGCCGACTCCATGCGCTTTTTTTCGAGCGCGTAGAGAGGGTCCCGCTCTTCCTTCGGTTTGATCTTGATGAGGTCGCTAATTGCTCCTTGAGTTTGGATCGCGGTAAATTCGAACTGATTACGAAGATCGGCCGCGCGCGCAATATGTTGCGCGTACCTGACATATTCCTTAAGCAGGTTTTTGTGGTCTTTCTTGATCTTCTTGTTGTTCAATTTTTCGAGATCTTTCTTCGCACCCTTCAAGTCGCCTGCGCCAGCTTTGCCTGCGATATTGCGGAGTTCCGAGGCATAGGGTAGCAGGTACTTTGAAGATTCGGCTTTCTCGGCCAAAGCAAGGATTTCCGGTCCGGAATTCGAACCGAAATTCTTGCGCAATTGTTCAATGGCCTTCTCGAAATCCTCAAATTCCTGCAAACCGGCTTCGAGCGGCTGAAGCTCCTTGGAGAAGCTGTTCACGATCGCCTCGAATGCTTCGCCTTCTTTGAGAAGCAGATCGCTCAGGGTTGGATCGAAAACGATGTTGCAGAGGCCGAAGTCGGGCATTTCGCTCTTGGGCGCGGGAAAACCGGACATCTGCCCGCCGCTACGCCGTTGCGGATCCATAAAGATCTGAGCAAGCATTTGTTCGGGAGAATGAGCTTCGCTCGGAGACGCGGTCAGAACCTCGACCCAGTCGAAATCTCCGGCGGAAGCAACTCCTCCCATTTTGCAGATTTCCGCAATAAGCTGGTCGCGAGAGATCGGGGAAAGCTCGAATTGCAACATCGAGAGTTGTGGAAAATACGGGGTGTAACCGATGAGCAGGGGCGGAGAATTCACGGGGTAGTAGTGGAAAAAAAGCGCTGAAAGGTTG
Organism: Patescibacteria group bacterium; assembly: GCA_038077975.1. Taxonomy (GTDB): domain Bacteria; phylum Patescibacteriota; class Minisyncoccia; order UBA6257; family 2-01-FULL-56-20; genus JBBUGM01. The sequence goes on along the minus strand of JBBUGM010000006.1, from coordinate 56,017 downwards.
TTGATCGTGAGCTGATTGCTCCACAACATCCCTCTCGCAGTACAAACGGCAGCGGTCGCCGCGCTGATCTGGCCGACAGGCACGGTGACGCTTACTCTGTCGACGTAAGTACACTTGTCGGGCAAGTCCAGGTCTTCGATCGTATCTTGCGGGTCTCCCCAAAAATCTCTGGGATCGCGCAAACCGCAATAAGGCGCAACTTTCTTGAACTCATCATCTTCCCTGCGTAGGGCCTCAACAGGCATCCCTTGCAGTACCTCGATCCTGGTTTCGAGTTTTTGGACTTTTTCGCGATTGTCTTCGATAAAGTTCGCGAATTTTTCCTCAAGTTCGGCGCGTTTCTCTTCCGATTGCTCTTCTTGAATTTCACGTTCGCGTTCGATCTTCTTGCGCTCGAAATCCGACTTTGTCCTGGCCAATTCCGTTTCTAAATCTTTGATCTTTTCCGCGATCTTCTTTTCCGCTTTCTTGTCGAAAGAACCGCCCTTGGTTTCCGGCGATCCACTCTTCACGGACTCCGGCGAATCTTGACGGGCTTGAAGCGCGGAAAGGTCTTCTCTTAGGCGGGCAAGTTCGCTTCTCTTTTTCGTGAGATCCTTGAGGGACTTTATGATCTTCGAAGCTTGTTTGCGCTTGTCCTCGGGCACTCGGTTTTCGAGTTCCTTCCTGCGGTTTTTTTCTTTCTCCGCAACAAGTTCTTCGAGCACGGCGAGTTCTTCGGCGGTAAATCCGAATTTGTCGACCGACTCCTTAATCAAGGCCTGATGTTTTTGTTCTTTTTCACCAACTTCTTTTTCTTTATTTGCGATTCTCTTTTGAAGTTCTTGGATTTTTTCGGCTTCGGTCTGTTTACGAACCTCGGGGGTTTGGTTATTGGGCAAATCACCCGGCGGTCCTTGCTGGGGTCCTTGCGGTCCCTGCGGTCCTTGCCCGGGCGTATCCTGGGCCAAGGCCAAAGAAACGGCCAAAAGCATGAAACACAGCACAAAAACAGAGTTTCGTTTCATCGAATCACCCTTCCTTAAAGAGTCGAATATCTACGATTAGGGTATGCCTGTGCCCCCCATAATGCAAGAGTGTTCGGAAGCTACCGGTACTTGCTGATATTTATTGATACTTATGGATATTGATTGATATCGCCAATATCGCGCCATAGGCGCAAGTGTCCAAAAGTGAGCTTGGCGAATAATGCGTTTTTGTCATTCCCGCGAAAGCGGGAATCTAGTCCATGGCCGCAGTCGAAGACGTGTGTCCCGAAGGGCATTGTCTGGATTCTCGGATCAAGTCCGAGAATGACAAATATTTTTAGCTACCGCTGTCCGATTATCCTTTCACAAGCGGAACAAAACTGAACCCAAAATATTCGCGAGAGCGAAACTTCTTTTCCGAAATTTTGTCGACGACGACCACGGAATTTCCGACAGGCGCGACTATTCTGCCTCCCACCTTAAGTTGCTTCTTCCATGCTATGGGAATTCGCTCCCCTGCCGCGGCGGTCCTCCTTCGCCCTTCTGGGCTTCGGCGGATCTCCGCCACCTGAACGGCAGCTCCGACAATAATTTTGTCATATGGAGCTTCCGCTTCATACCCACGCGAGCCATCACCGACGATAAATTTTAAAATTCCTTTTTTTATAAATCCATATTTTCTCAAATTTTTCTCTGCACTTTCTGAAAGTTTTTTGATGCGCTCGATTGAGATAACTCTTCCGACATTTTGATCTCCGCTGTTTTGGCTAACCACGTAGGCCAAAATAGCGGCCACCCATCCAGAACCCGTGCCAATATCCAAAATGTTTTCTCCTGGCTGCGACGAAAGAAGCTCGAGCATAAAAGCGACCGTTAACGGCTGCGAGATCGTCTGCCTCTCGCCGATATCGAGCGGATAATTTCCGTATGCCTCGTCCCAAAATTCTTTCGGAACGAAATCTTTGCGGTTGATCGCGCGAAAGGCCCTGATCAAAAGCGGCGACTTCAAATATCCGTCGCGGATGAGCTCTTCAGCAAGTTCTTTGTTGGTACGAGCCATTGCTCTAATTTTATGAAGTCCGACTTCCTAATGGAAGTCGGACTTCCATAGCCTGGTATAATAAGCACAGACCTTCAAAATCGGCGGTGCATTGTGGCAAAAGAAAAAGTTCCTGGCCTCACCAAATCACAACGCCTCTGGATACTTGAACGCGACGGACATCAGTGCTGTTTTATGACATACAACGCGGGAACAAAGAAGTGGGAGAGGTGCCGCAACAAAACGCATCTTCAGGTGCATCACATCGCGCCGCGCGGATATTACGATGCTCACTATAAGGGCTGCGGCTGGGACGTGAATTCCCCGGAAAACGGCATCACGCTTTGCGCTTTCCACCATGTTGGCGATGGCGCGCAAAACACCGATAAACCGTATGTAATCCACTGGGACACGCGTCAGGCCAAACGCTATTACAGAGGCAAGGGAAGCAAATCTTTCGAAAATATGAGGCAGCGCCGAGTGAAGCTCAACAGAGAACTGGGACGTCCTTATTGGAACACGCGCTGGGATTCGCAATTCCGCCTTTGGGTTGAAGTGCGCAACAAGAAATTCCGCCGCCACTTTCCTTACCGCAAAAATCCGCTCTATATGCAAAGTGATCGAACAGGAATCCTCGCCGCGATAGACGGAACATTTTAAGAAAAGAAACAAAAAGGCCCCGGCGCATTGCGCAGGGGCCATATTTTTTAGACTTCGGGATAGGCAGTCAGGTCTTCGATCATCTCTTCGATGGCCGGAGCCATCTTGCCTTGTTTGTACGCCTTAGTCCCCGGAGCCGGACGAACAAATTCCGCATCCCTGCCTTTGTAGGCCGGGCATTGGAATTCATAGTTGTTCAGCAAAAATTCCCAGGGCACGAACTCAACGGTAATGCCGTCGCGGTTCGAAAATTCGACAAGTGTGAACATCACCGTGGACATGAGTCCGCGCGCAAGTTCATAGCCGCTTTGGCTCGCACCCGCACCCGCCTGAACGATGAACTTGTCGCCAAGTCCAGCCATCCAAACAGAGTGCTTGTCGCCGCCAAGCAAAAGGTCAAATCCTCTTGCCGCGCGTGCCATGTTCTTGAGCCACTTTTTGCCTTCATTGGCCGGCGTCTTTCCGGCAAACGGCTGCCACATGTGCTGAATGGCAACCTTGAAGCCGCAAATCGTGTCGGCGAAGAAAGGCCAGTTGATGATGTCGCCCTGCGGATTGTGCGTATCGCGCCAGCGGATCCGGCTGACGGTCATGGCTCTCTCGAGCGGGGTTTCGGTACCCACGCGCTTCCTTTCCATGAGAACGCCTTGGAGGCCGATCTCAAGAAAGGTGAGAGGGCTGTCGCCGGAACGCTTGGCATCAAAGTTGTTCCATTCATGGTTGCCAAGCCAAGCCGCGCAATCATTCAAGTTCGGGGCGTCAAGGATCAGCGGAGCAAGCAAGTTAAAAGCGAATTTCTTTTGAGCGTGCAGAGAGGTCAAACGCATCGGCCTGCTCTCCGCGGTATGCTGCGGGTAAATGTTGCCGTGGATGATGTCGCCGTTCAGCCAGAGTTTCGTCGCCCTGCGACCATAGAGGCCGTAGTCGAGAAACTTGGCGGAAAGTTCGGGCCAATTGGTGATCGAGCCGAACTGCAGATCGGTTCCAAGGACACCAACTTCTCTTCGTTCCTTTTCACCTTTTTGCGCAGCGAGAACTTCCATCACGTGTCGATTCATCAGCCGGATACGGATACGGCCATCTGCGCAGAAATTAATTTCCGTCGCAGCGGGCGAAGCAGGTTCTTTGCGAACCCGGCTTTGTCTCCGTTCCTTAGATTCAAGGATCTTCGCGTTCCATTCTTTGAGCGTGTATGCGGCCGCAGGCATCGTGTTCTGCATGCCCGGCAGGTTCATGATCCAGGTTCCCATCAGGTATTCGCCGAAAAGGGATTCTTGGTGGAAATCGGCAAGCACCCAGGGCAATTCCTGTCTGGAAAGGCCGAGGTGTCTCGCGATCGCATCAAGGTGTTGGATCGTGTCCTGATATTGAGTGATGTCCGAAAATCCGGCATTATGGGTAACTCTGATCTCCTTACCCTCTCTGACTTTGAGGCGCAAGGTATCGGGAGTGACAATGCGTTTACCGATATTGCCATAGAGAGCTTCAACGTTCACGACTTTTTCGTATTCCTTCGGGTAATCGAAGTTGTTGCGTTTCGCAACCATGGTCTCGATGATCAGGCGATATTCGCTCTTGCGAATGCCAATTCTGGCTTTCACTTCCTTTTTGTTCAGAAGCGAACGACCAATGCGTCCCATGTACGCTTGAATGATTTCCCACTGAATGCGGATCTTGCGCCGCAATTCCTTGTTTTCAAGGCGACGCTTCATTTCGGCAGAAAAACTGGTCCAATCAACGCCAAACTTCCAGGGGTTTTTGCCTTCGGCAAGATGCATCAAGGTCGCATAATCTTCGGCGAGACGCCAATCGTCATCGCTCTGGATCAGACAAACCCTGTTGGTCGCGATCTTCTCGAACCAATCGAGCAACATGCCGGCCGAATGGAATTGGGTTTCGATCCTGTGGAGACCGCCCGTTTCCGCGAGCATCCTCGTCTTCGCCTTGTTCTTGGTCTCAAACCTGCCTTGAACAAGCCCGCTCGTGATAATGAGGTTGGGTTTGTCCGTAGCGTCAAGCACCCAGTCAAGAAGCTCTTGGTCGGTGTACTGACTGCCGTAGAGAACTTCGCCGACAAAAAGGATTTTGAGGTCCTTGCCGCCAAGTTCTTTGGTAAGGTCGATAACGGGAACCGTTTTGTTCACGATATCCTGTTTCAAAGCTTCTCCCACTGTCTTCAAAGACGCGGGAAGCTCTGCGTTTTCTTCGCTCTTAACGAAAATATCGTTTTCAAGTGCGGTGGCCTCGAGAGTTCTCACGGACTGAGCATCAACGCCAAGTTCAGCGCCACGCTCGGTCAGTAAATATCCGTCTTCCTTGTTGCTGAACTGGATCAATCCCAGGTCAACATAATAATCAAGGAATGTCTCCAAGAAGTTCACTCCACGCGCTCGGTTGCCATACAACGCATTGGCCAAACTGTCGAGCGTGATGACTTCATCATCGATGTGTTCCAAAATTCTGTTCCGCTCTTGTTCGGGGATGAGTTTGTAGAGCTCTTCGGATTCGTAAAAACCTTCTTCGTTCGAGAAATACCATGTACAGCCGTCTTCTGAATCGGCAACGTTGATCAAGTATCCCAGTTCGACAAGTTTGGCCAGAAAACCGCGGGCCTTGTTCTTTTCGACATTGGACGCCTGCACAACTTGCTGGTTGCGAATACGGCCTGACTTTTTGAGATACGGACGCAGTTTTTTCGAAAACCGCATCACTTGCTGTTTTTCTTTCTCTGCCTGTTCTGCTTGCGGATCTCGCTTGCTGTCTTGCTCTTTCGGGTTTCGACTCATTCGAGTCCTCCTCTTCTTGAATTTTCAAGTTCAATTCCTGCCTTCATCATTGCAAAAAAAGAAGAACCGCGCAAGGGCGCGGAATTGGGGAAAAGCCGGCAACCAGAACTATGCCGCGTCTTCTAAAATGCCGTCCAAAACATCCCAAACGCCCAATTTTCTTGCCCATTCTTCCAAATAAGACCTGTCGAGCTTACGACCAGAAATTTTGATGATCGATTCCACATCTCTAAGCTGCAATTCGGAGCCGGATTCCTTTTGCCATAAGAGTTTGCTCAATATCAAGTCCTCCGGTGATGTAAAATATACTTGCTGTCCACCGATTTCTTTCGCGCTCTTCCGTTTAAATCTTGAACGGGAGAACTCGTCATTGGGACTAACCATAAAATCCACCTTCATGCCGCTTTCCGGATCAATGAAATTAAATTCTCGGTGCCATTTGACAGCGTCTTTCATCATGTCTTCGTCTATGTAACCCAATTTAGAAACTTCTTTTAGCGCCTTAGCAAGTGGATTGATATCCGAGTTCATAAGCTGAATCACGATGTCCACGTCAAAAGTGGCTCGAGGGCGACCCCAGAGAGAAACCGCAAAACCACCTGTAACAAAATACGGGAGGTGTAGCTTTTCAAGCGTTCTTGCTACATCAATCAGAATTTTTTCCTGACTGGTTAGCTCCATTGAGGCGGTTAAGTTTTAAGCACAGCGCCGCAAGCTCTGCGGCTGATTTTATTTTTTTTCCAGGCGACATCTTGCTGAAAATTTCGTCTTGAATATTTTGGGCGGATTTTTTGGTTGAAATAGTTTCTCTCATGTGTTTCATTCTAGCATTTATGGATTGCCACGGCCTTCGCCTGGCGGCTTCGGCCTCGCAATGACAAGTCATCCTTTCTTCACGCCCTCCACATACCCTGCAGAAGTTTGCGAAATAAATCTCCCGTGCTCACGAAGTTCTTTGAGATTGCGCACTCCCAAGTAAGCCATCGTAGAACTCAAGCCGCGCATTAGGTCATTCACAATCTCTTCCACCGTGCCTGTGACCGGAACAACTTTCGTTACGCCTTCCGGGCGGCGGAGATGCGAGAGATCGCCGCGTTCGAGACGCGCCATCTGCGCGGCGAAAGACGCAGAACCGACATAATTTTTTACCGGCCTGCCGTCTTCGTCAACGAACATCGGCGCGGCGGATTCTTGCGCGCGCACGAGCATATTGCCCAGCATCACGGCCCGCGCTCCGGCGATTAAGGCCTTCGCCGCGTCACCCGGACTTTTCATTCCTCCGTCGGCAATGACGGTTTTACCGTAGCACGAGGCAATAACCGCGCATTCCGCAACGGCGGAGAGTTGCGGCACGCCGACTCCGATCGCGCGCGTGCGGCAGGCAAAACCGGGACCCTGGCCGACTTTCACGATATCCGCACCCGTCTCGAATAAAAATTTTGCCCCTTCGGCGGTAGAAACATTGCCAACAACGAGCGGAAGCGCGGGAAATTCTTTTTTTATTCTCTTCACAGCTTCTTCGGTGTTCACCGAAAACGCCCTTGCAGTGTCAACTAAGAGCAATGATATGCCTGCCTTAACTTGCGATTCGACTTCTTTGAGGTGCGTATCGCTAAAAGATTTGCCGACGCCGATCGAGCCCGTACGGACGAACCTTCCCATATCGTCACGCGTCGCCCGCGGATGCCGATATTTATAGAAAAGGCCGTTAGCGGTGATAAGCCCCGCGAGGCCTCCTTGCTTCCCCACAAGCGGGAGTTTTTCAATTTTATTTTTGCGCAAGATCTCGCCTGCTTTTTCGAAATTAACGCCGCGCTCCGCCGTTATTACCTTTTTGGTCATCAGATCGCCCACCAATGTCTTGTCGTCGTTCTCGTAGAACCAATCTCTTTTTGTAAAGATGCCGACTACTTTCTTCTTCTCGTCCGTAACTATCAAACTCTTCACGCCATACTCCGCCATCAATTCTTTTGCCTTGTTAAGCGTCCACTCCGGCCTTGCCGTAAGCGGATTTTCAATAAAAGCGGAATCTGCCCGCGCAATGCGTTCGATAAGCTCCACGCGCTCGCCGACCGGCAGGGTCTGCGGCGGGAAAGCCAATCCCCCTTCGCACTCAAGCGCCACGGATAACTCAAGACCCGTTACCGATTCCATGTTCGCACTCACAACCGGAATGGCAAGCGAAAAGCCCGGAACAAGTTCCGTCTTAAAATCATAAACCTCCGAGCGCGTGCGGATGTCGGAATAGCGCTCGGGAAGCGTAACGTCGGCAAAAGTCACCGCGCGGTCGAGAGGAAGCCCTTTCGCCAAAAAAAACTTCTCGATAGCGAGGCGTTCTTCTTTTGACAAGGCCGGAGTCCCAAGTTCTCCGACTTGCATCTTCCTGTCATTAACTTTTGATTGAGAATTGAGCATGTGGATAATTGACCCAGGATTCATTGTACTCTATAGCGTGTCCGATGACCAGAAACGGCATAAAGGTTGATGAAGGCGCGAAATTGACAAATTAACATCGTAAAATTAAACTTGCGATAGGATAAATTCACAAACCGAGGAAGCACAACATGAAACATTCCATTCCCAGAGTTCTCCTACATGATCACCTTGATGGCTCGTATCCGCTTATGACTGTTCTCCCGGAACTCTTCCGGATCAGCAAAAAACCATATCCTTTCAAGGGAACTTTTGCGGAGCAGTGTGAACAGGTGAAAACGCTTTTCAACAATGTCCAGCTCGACATTGTCGAAAGATTTTCCAACACGACAGGCGTGATGCAATCGCGCGAAACTTTGGCCCTTGCCGGAGAAGCTTATACGAGAACGCGCGCAGAACAAGGATTCCTCTATTGCGAAGCAACAATTGCGCCGCAGTATCATATGTTCGGAGGTATGAAAGAAAAAGAGGTGATCGGTGCGCTCATTGAGGGGATCAAAAGGGCCGAATCAGAATTTCCGCAAATTGAGGTCAATCTGCTTTTTACGATCGGCAGAGAAGTTGATCTAGCAAGAAGCGAGGAGTTGATCCGTCTCGCATCTGAGTGCGATCGGAATTACGTTGTCGGCGTAGGACTTGTCTGCGACGAAGCCGGTCATCCTCCGGAAAAACACATGGTGGCGTTCCGGTTAGCTAAAAAACTTGGACTTAAAATTTCGATTCATGCCGGGGAATGGGTGGCAACGGATTATCCTGCAGGAAGCAACTCATCGGAACGAGCGGGGCTTGCAAGCCGCATCCGCCAACTGGCCGAGCGCGACAAGCCATCTCTTTTGCGCAACATCCGTACCGCCATCTTTAATCTTGGCGCCGACCGCGTCGGACACGCCATTCCTCTCGCTTATGATAATGACCTCGTCAAATATGTCGTAGAAAATAGGATCGGCATTGAACTTTGTCCGGGATCGAATTATTCCTCTGGCCTGATCCCCAATACGGGCTACCTCAAGATACGCGATCTTCTGCAAAGCCATGTTCTCTGCTCCTTGAATCCCGACGACGATCTCTTTCTCCCCCAGATGCCTGAAGTCATTGATATGGTGGAAGCGGAATATTCGTTCAGCGGCCGTGAGTTCATAAACTTCGAACACAATGCATGGATGACAAGATTCGGCAGAAGAAAACACGACCATCCTGCGATTTGGGACTAAAATACATCCGCTCCGGCACTATGCCCGGAGCGGTTTTCTACTGTTGGGTCACGACGCTCTCCCCGTTCCATTCGAATTGCGGCGAAAAAATGATAACCTGCGCCGCCTGCTTGGTGCTTGCCAACCAATCTTCGATCTTTTCTCCGCGCAAGAAAAGCCGCCCGGCCAAGATCTCCCGTTCCGCCTGCGGAATGAGGACGTCTTCGCGGAATTCATTGCCCTCGAGGCCGTAGAGCGCAAGCGCGGCTTTCTCAAGCTCGGCATCGCCCACGAACTTGCTCAATTTGTTTTCCAGCAAATATTCGAAGTCCTCTCCCGTTTCCGCGCGCGCGCCTTTCGCTATCAAATTATTTTCTATCAAACTGTTGATCACCGCGAGTTCCAGATCGGCGGACGAGATCTTTTCTTTCTCTTCAAAGGCGGCACCGTAGGTCTTCAAAAGGTTTTGGTAATAAATAGTCGCGGCACGGTATTCGCGCGCGAACTCATATGCGCTCACAAAATCGCCTTCCACAAGCGCGACCGGATAATATCCCTGCGAGACCAAAAAAATGGCGCTCACGCCCAAAGCAATGATGATGGAGAAAATGATGTAGATGCGATAACGGATCATTATAAATGTCTAATTTCTAATTAACTTAATTGACCTAAATAAATCCCAATGAATAAATTTCTAAATTTTACCGCTTTGTTTTTTGGATATTGATTAGGGCAATTAGAAATTAGGTTAATTAGGTCAATTGCTTGCCGTTGTCGTTTCGCTGCGAGGAACTATGATTAAAAGCTTCTCTCCCGGTCTTTTATAATTGAAGCGCGCGCGCAGTTCTTTTTCTAAGTTAGCGGGATTCAAATAATAGTCGAGTTCTGCCTGGAATTTTGCGTTATCTGCCTGCGAGCGATCCAATTTTGCCTGCAATTCCCCGAATTCGGCCTTAAGCTCGCTTCGGCGGCCCCAAAAAGAATAGATTTGGGTGCCGAGAAGAACCAGAATGCCCACGAGAACGATTACGGAAATAAGTTTCATAATTGCAATTTAAGGATACTGAAAAACAATCGGAACTACAAATTTACACTAATTCGCTCGGGGCATTTTTATTAAATGTTCCGATCGTACGATATAATAATACTTACTTTTTCAAAATCTCCCGGAACGTTTCGGGTGGGCTTCTCGTTGCGCCTTTCTCTTTTCTGCACAAGCGGTTATGCTTTGATTTATGAATAATATTTGCAACTTCTGTATTATTGCCCACATCGATTCCGGTAAATCGACTCTCGCCGATCGGCTTTTGGAAATCACAGGAACGGTGGATAAGCGGCAGATGAAGCCGCAGTATTTGGATAAGATGGAGCTCGAGCGCGAACGGGGAATCACAATCAAGATGGCGCCGGTAAGGATGTCGTACAAGGGTCACATTCTGAATCTGATCGACACGCCGGGACACAGCGATTTCTCCTACGAGGTTTCACGCGCTCTTGCGGCGGTCGAGGGCGCGATCCTGCTTGTTGATGCCACGAAAGGAATTCAGGCGCAGACGCTTTCCAATTTGCGAGCCGCGAGAAGGGCGGGTCTAAAAATAATCGGCGCCGTGAACAAAATTGATCTCAACTTACCGAACATCGAAAAAACAGTGAAGGCAACCGCCGAACTTCTCGGAGTTCCCGCCGAAGAGATTTTTCGTATTTCGGCAAAGACGGGCGTCGGAGTTGAGGAATTGCTCAATGCAACCATCGAAAAATTCCCTGCACCGCGTGCTACGGATGGCGAGAAGGCATTGATTTTCGACTCACTCTACGATGATCACAAGGGTATCATCGCATTCGTGCGCGTCTTTTCGGGCGACTTCGGCGGAAGTGAAATGCAATTTGCTTCCGGCGGAACCAGGTTTCATCCCAAAGAAGTCGGATATTTTACTCCCGAATTCAAGCGTTCCGAAGCGGTTCGTTCCGGCGAGATCGGCTATGTTGCAACAGGGCTCAAAGAGCCGGCGCTTGTCCGTATTGGTGACACAATAAGACCAGCAGGCCGCGAAGCGACTCCGCTTCCGGGCTATCGCGAGGTGGCACCGGTCGTCTTCATTTCTTATTATCCGGATGGCAAAACCAAATTCGAGGATTTGAAGAAAGGCCTGGATCGTTTGCGCCTTTCGGATCCGGCGCTTTCGATCGAGCCCGAAGCGAACGAGGCCCTTGGGCGTGGACTAAAGGTAGGATTTTTAGGACAGCTTCATTTCGAGATCGTCTCAAGCCGCCTCGAAAGAGAATTCAGCTTGGAATTCCTTACCAGTTTCCCCACCATTGCCTACACAATCGAAGAGAGTGGCACGAAAAAAGTTATCAAACAGCCGCAGGATTTTCCCGACAAGCCGGACAAAGCATGGCAGCCAATGATCAAGCTCGAAATTCTGGCGCCAAAGGAATATTTGAATTCCGTGGCGATGCTGAAGAACGTTTTTGATATTGAAATACTCGAAGTGCAAACCATGGGCGACAGCGTCATTGTCGAAGCAAAAATGCCGCTTGCGGAACTTATCCGCGATTTTGATGACAAGTTGAAGTCCGCTTCCCAAGGTTACGCATCATTCAGCTACGAGCTTGCAGGCGAAGAAGAGGCGGAGGTGGCGAAACTCGAAATTCTTGTTGTGGGCGACGTTGTGCCGGCTCTAACGCGCATAGTTGCGGAAAAAGACATTGAGCGCGAGGCGCGGCAAACCGTGGAACGCCTCAAGGAGCTTTTGCCCAAACAGCAATTTACGCAGGCGATACAAGCGCAAGCGCACGGGCGCATCATTGCCCGCGAAACGATTCCGGCCATGAAGAAACTTTTGGGCAATTTCGGAAAAACCGGCGGCGACAGAACGCGCAAAATGAAGCTTTGGAAAAAACAGGCGAGGGGGAAGGAAAAACTGCAATCAATGGCGCGCGTTGACATCCCGCCGGAAACGTTCAGAGAGATACTCAAAAAATAATCGAGTATCCTCCGCCCCGCGCAGAAAATTCTTATACGCTGCGATCGCACGATATAAGACAATACAAAGCCCCGCGCGAAAATCGCGCGGGGCGAGGAATCGATTAGCCGCAAATGAGCTTGTAGACAAGGATCGAACCGGCGAATACAAATGTGAGCGAGTTAGCGATTATCAAAGAAGGCGATCTCCTGAACACACCATAGGCGATCCAGCCGGCGACGCCGAAAGTGAGCGCGGCGAACGCCAAGAGAGAAATGTCGTTTGCCGGCGCGGGATAAGCCCACCAGATTTTCACTACTTGCGGCACGAAAGATGCGGTTGTGATGACACCAGATGCTGCTCCCAGAAGCTCAACTTTATCAGCTGTCTTCAAGTGAATCCTCCTCTAAGTACTGCCCGCAGTATATCTTAATGCTCGATAAAAATCAAATTAGTCTATAACAAATTCATCAATTCATCCGCCGTTAAATCTGCGTCGCGCAAAATATGATATCAACCGCCCCGGCATCTGATTCGTCGATGATGAAGATTCGTGCGATTCATACGCAAATACCGGCAAGCCGATCTCGCTCGCCTCGCCTCTGTCGAGTCGGAGAAGGCAGAAGAGGCTTTGTCGCCAAGGGAACTATCCAATCAAAAACTTCTTTGCAAGAAGCGGTTTTTCGTGTAAAAAAAACCTCTTAACATTCTTCCACTCAAGATCGATATAAAGATGCGGTATCGGTTCCTCCTCTGCGTCCTTGAAATAAGTTAAGCTTGCGATGATGTGGTGTAAATTGTAGTCGTATTTCCCGAATTTTCTCTCAAAATCGAGAAGTAGTTTGTCGAGCGGCTTTACCCGCGTAGCCAGACAGTAAAGATCTATAAAATCGCGCCGCGTACCGCGATCAGATATGGCAAGAATTTTCATCGTCGCAATATCAACCAGGGAAGCAATGCGCATATTTTTGTACTTGAGCGATTTTTCGAGCAATTTGTATGGAAGCGTGAAAAAGCTAATTTTTACTTTTTCAAATCTGCCTTCTAGCGTATCTTCTGCGGTTTTAGTAGTAACGAATGAGCCGATTTTCGCGAGGTGTCTAATAAGTGTTGGTGTCCGAAAATGGTCCTCGGAAAAGAAATCGAGGTCTTTGGATTCCCGGTGTCTAAAAAAAAGCGTCGCGGCCGTGCCGCCGGCAAGATAAAATTTTTTTATAAAAGCGGCGCCGGCAAGTTTTTCGAGGGCGCCCCGCGTATTTTTTGGCAGATTGTCGAGGACAACCATAAAAGTGTGTCAGCGCACGAGCGATTCCCAAAACGAGCGGGTTCTTTGCGAAATCTCGCGCGACTGGAGCGCCTTACGCCATACCCGCCTTGGGATATGTTTCCACGCCCAACGGATCGCCTCCGGCCGGCCATGCTCCAAAAGGCGTTTAACGATGTACGCGCCATACTTTTTAGCGTCGAGAGACTTCCGATCAATTTCCCAAAAATATCCATAAAGGTTTTTTGGAAGCCGCCTTAAAATGTTTGTTTTCATACTTTAATTGTACCAAATTTTTTGCTGGATTGCAATCGGAAAATTTTGGGCTCGCAAGGTAAAAATTCTGGTCCGTAAAAGAAAACCCCGCGCGGAAATCGCACGGGGCTAGGGGAAAAGAACTTAGTACTCTATCGTTTCTGTCGTAATTACTACTTTTTCTTTCTTTAGGAATTCGTAATGAATTGAGATGCGGCGTGGGATTGGGAACAGATCCTTCATTTCATCGGGCAGGCGTCGCGCGAATGAAGGATGGGTTACAAACCATCCGTCGCGTGTTTGATGCACAACCGCAAGAGAATCGTAATCAGTGACTTTATCGGTAACTTTTTGATTTGCCATGAAGTTGAGTGTGGAGGCCACAGCCATCAGAACGAAAAGTGACACAAGTGCTTTCTTCACGCTATCCTCCTTGTTTTCGGCAGATTAGAATCCGCCGATGCTGGAAGCATTATATATCAGATCCTCTCCAATGTCAAATCTACGATCAACCGCCCCGGGAGCGCACTAGAAGACGTAGCGTTACTCACTGCTTCATACGCAAATACCGGCAAGCCGCTCTCCGCGAAACGAAATCCGGCCGGGGCGCTGATCTGGAATTTATAATTGCGAGCAGTCCCGGCTTGTTTTTCGAAAACAAAGTGATATTCCACTCCGTCCTCGGGAGCGAGAGCGAGCCGCGTCACGTAATCGAAAACAAGCTGTGTTCTCGCGCCCGCTTTTGTTGCCGACCAGGTGGAGAAAACCGACTTGCCCAGTTCTTTGTGCATACGAACCGCAGGGAAATTGAAAACCGCTTCCTCCGAACTTTCGATAGCGGAAACATCGCTGTCCACGTCATATCCCTCTTTTACGTAATTCACTTTCGGCGTAATTGTTTTGTCCACGCCACCTTTGAAGTTCGTAAGCCGCGCGGAACTTGGCACGAAAACCTGAAGGTAATTTTGGTTCGTTTCCTTGTACCACCAGTACTTCGATCTATTACCCTCGTGGATGCGATCAACGACCAGATGGTTGGAAATAGTGCCGTCGGCATTGATCTGGCTCTCCAAGACGATATTTTGCTTAATGAAAAGATCCGATTTGCCGCCGCCAATGTTCGCATCGACGAGCGCTAAGTAATTGCCATTCCAATCCTGCGATAATTCGTATGTCTCACCCGTTGCCCCGTAGTACCGCGCGAAACTCTGGAGTTTCGGCTCCACAAAATAAACCATAATGTCCTTGCGGCTGATCCAATCAGAAACCAAATTCCAAAATTCATTTTTTTGCGCGTCGTCCATCGTTTTGACGCGCTCAAATATAAGCGGCGCGAGTTCTTCCAATATTTTTTTGGGATATGTCGAGTTCGTCGCCTGGCCTTCCTGCACAAGGCGCTGGGTTTCCATCAAAAAATTATCTTCATTAAAAACCAATTTTCTTTCCGGTAGTTCGATGGGGCCGGTAAGCGCAAGAATGTCTTCGACAACCTTAGGAGAAACTGCCATCACCCCGTCAAACGGGGCTGCGGCACCGTCAGGGGCGGCCTTGTCTCGGTACAGTCCGGATGTCTCGAAAAATTTCGCAACCTTTTTTGCCGAGAGAGCAAAATCGAAAAACCAATTTGCGTCATACGGACGCCATGACCTCGCAACCGCCTGAAGCGGCCGCGGCGGCGTGATCTTATCTTCAAAAGTACGGTCGACGTCGTTTACGTCGTGCACTTCCACGTTTTGGAGCTGGCCCCCCTTCACCGAAACCACGGCATAGCTCCCGAGAAATCCTCCCGCGGGCCTTATCTCCGACGGATTTTGGAAAAGGACCAAAAAATTTATCTCTTCCGCTTCGAGCTTCGGCAAAAGCGCATCAAGAAAACCCATGAACCGCGCGAGATCGAGCTGGAACGGCAAATAGAATTCTCCGGCGAGCGAAGCGGCCTCATTGAGACCGGACGCCGCCGTAGCGAGCTTGCGCGCCGACTCATCAACACTTCTAAGCGCACCCTGGACAGTTTTAAGATGTTCGAGAAGCGTCTTTCCGTCTTCAAGGAAAAGACCGAGCGCGTTCGCGCGCAGGAATTCCATCTCGCCACTCAAGGCGATGCCTTGCGCTGTCACGTTTTGAAAATTTAGCAAAAGCTCTCCCGTGCCACTAAAAAGCGAGCCGAAAATTCCCACCGAATCCCTAATATCGACTATCTCCGTTCCTATTCGAGAAAATCTCTCTTTAGCCGATTCGGTGTTAAAGTTGCGCAGGTCTTCGACGCCGCTCTTCAATTCATCGATGTTGCCTGCCACCCTTTCCGCGGTAATATCTTTCGTCCGGCCGAAAGTTAAAAATAGCCCGCCGATGAAAACCAAAATCAGCGCGAAAATCCCCCAACCAATTCCGCGCGGAAGACCCGTCTTTTTTATCTCGTCAACCGCCATTGAGAAAATTTTACCTTAAAAATTAGAACGGCGCGCACAGCGCGCCGTCATGATTTGATCGGACAAGTTGTATAAATAGTTCTAACCTTAAAGCTTCGCAAAAGCTTAAAGGGGTCCATGCGTTTTTTTCGCGCGACCATGACAAGTTTTTTTATCAACGACTTCACCGCCCAATCTTCGCCGGCCCTAAGAGCTTTCACAATCTCACTTGCAGAGCGCGGCACGTCGTCTTCGCATAAAACTATGCGCGCATTCATGTCAATTTGCCGCCTAAACCACTCTTTATAAGCGGCTATAAACTTTTTGTTACTGTATCGAACACCGGCCACGCTGCACCGCCAAAAAATCAGTTCTATTTATAGTATACCCTGTTTTCCACTCTGAAATCCAAATAATCCAAATCTTTCCCGCCAGGGGCGGATCCGCCTTTGGCGGAAAATAATTTTTGTATAACCTCGAGCGCGTTAACGGACGGAAAACGTAAGCTGAACAAAACGCGCGGACCGTCGAAAGTCAAAACCTCCACCTCTTCAAGTTCAAGGTCGTTTAGGCGTACCTCTTTGATTCTTAATCCGCTACTACGCACGACATCGAAAACGGAAAAGGCATTATCAATGAATTCCTCCGGTAAGATCTTGTATCCCAGGCCGAAATTTTCCTGGGAGTAGTCAACAACAACAGTGATCAAGCTTCCTTCGGCGAATATTGCGCGGCGGAAAAGCACGCCAGCGTCATCGAACCACCAACAGTTATCGCCTACGGGCGGCGAGGCAAGACACCAGATGCCGCGCGGTTTGCGTTCGTCAACGTTTATTAAAACGCTTCGCGATGCGTAATCTTTCTCTAGTTCCACGCTCTTCACTTCCGGTAAAAAAACGAGGTCCTCCGCGCTTAAACGCTCCGGCCAGATGAGGACATTGTTGATGCCAATCAAGGCCCGCCAAAAACTTCCGCGTACAATGCGCGAAAGAACAACTCCTTTTATTCTTTCGCCCGAGACATCGATATTGCCGACAACTTCGACATTTTGGATGCGGAAAACCGGATTACGCAAAATCAGCCAGCCGGCGGCAAGGACCGAGAGATACGCGGTGACAATGACCATGACAATGACAAAAATAAAGCGCTTTTTTCTGCGCTCGCCGCGGCCGTCGGGGACATAAACATCTGCTTTTGGCATAAAGTCCAAATTACAAATCCCAAATTACAAACAATACACAAATTCAAATATCAAAATCCAAAAAAACCGACGGCCATGCCGTCATCCCAAACTTGATTTGGGAACCAGGACTGGATTCCTGCTTCCGCAGGAATGACACGGCGCGCCGTTTTGTGTTTCAAATTTGTTTGTAATTTGTGGTTTGGACTTTTGTGCTCTATTGGATGATGCGCTCGATTAAGGGATTAAGTCGCGTTAAGAGTTCGTAGTGGATAGTGCCGCCGCGCGCCGCGACGTCGAATGCGAGAAAATTTTCTTTGCCGTCTTTACCGATGAAAGTCGCGATATCCCCCGGCTTTACACCCGTAACCGGCCCCACGGCGATGAGGTCCATCGAAATGCGGCCAAGAATTTTCGCGCGGCGGCCATTTATAAGCACTTCACCGATGCCGGAGAGCGAACGCGGCAATCCGTGCCAGTAGCCAACGGGGATCACGGCCATTTTCATCGGCCGCGGGGCGCGTTCAACGAGGTCGTAACCAATATAATCCCCTGCCTCCAAATTTTTCACCTCGCTCACAACAGCTCGCCATGATAAAACCGGATAGAGTTTGATTTTGCGGCCGAGCTGGACCTCCAGTTCTTTTGACGGCCATAATCCGTAAAGTCCGATGCCAACTCGCACGGCATCGAGATGATATTTTGGGTTCACGAGTGTCCCGCCTGTTGCCGCGCAATGGACGGTAATGGAATTCTTTCCGCCAGAGGCGGACCCGCCTTCGGCGGGAAAACCGGCGTCTTCGAAAAGCTTTATCGCTTTTTGGAATTCGGCGAATTGTTTTTCGGTATAAGTCGGGTAATTCGTGTCTTTTGCCGAAGCGAAGTGGGTGTAGATGCCCCGCAAACGAGAATTTAGGATTGAGGATTTAGAATTTAGGGATTTAAGAACCTTTGGTAAATCCGCGAGGTAGAACCCTTGGCGGTGCATGCCGGTATCGATCTTCAAATGAAATTCCGGCACTCCGTCGATTGTAGCTTTTTTAGCTACAATCGATGTTAATACTTTCAAAGAATCAAAATTGGAAATTGTGATCGTTATTTTCCTTTTCGCCGCTTCGTGAAGTAGTGCCGGCAAGGTCGGGCCCAGAACCAAGATCGGCTTTTTAATTCCTTCTTTGCGCAGACGAATTCCCTCAACCAAAGAATCAACGCAAAAACCATTGACCCCTAAGCGGTCGGCTAATTTCGAAAAAACGACTATCCCGTGCCCGTAGGCATTCGACTTCACAACAGACCACAATTGCGTTCCGCGCTTGCCCTGAGCTTTTATACCCTGAGCTTGTCGAAGGGGTCGAACAGGGCCGATCAACTTCCGAAACGTATCATAATTCTTCTTCGCCGCCCGCGAATCGATTTCAATCCACGTTCTGTGTGTTTTTGTTAAAACTTTTGCCATAAGATATCCCTTTCATGCTATCGTATTTTTTGCTCAAAAAAAATACGCCCGTTGAAACCGGAGTTTCAACGGGCGAAAGGATCAAAGGATCTGAAAGGCCAGAGGATCCTAGCGTCCGAGGACCAATGCTACTTGCTAACGGCTGCGAAGCGACCGTGCGAGAACCACCTGCCGCACCACCAACGGAGGTCGAGGTAGCGCCCGCCGGCGTGCCTGCAGAGGCACGCAACGCCGCGATCGCCGTCCCAGTAGTGCCACACGGAACCAAGAGCAACGACCGGAAATTCACGTTGCTTCTCGGGGTAGGCGGCGCCGAAGGCCAGAAGTTCCGGCAACTCGGCTGAGCGGAGGCCCATCTTGTCGAGCTCGCGGAGAACTTCATTGGACTCCATATCGCGGTCGAATTTGATGAGTTCGATCGCGACTTCCTGTTTCCCGCGTTTCGAGGGCGGAATTGGGAAGTGCTTGTCGTTCACGTCGTTGTTCTGCCAGTCGTAGCGGCCCGCGGCGATCATCTGCTCGATGGTCATCGAGTAGTCGACCGTGACGCGGAAGACTTCCAACATTGCCATGCCTTCCTTGCGAAGGAAATGCTTGAGGGCAACCAGCCACTCCTTACCGTTCGGGCCGGCAAGCTTCTCCGAGAGATCGATCAACGTGCCGAGTGCTTCCTCCGGGACATTGACCAACTTTCTTACCAAAGTGCCGAGCATGTCTTTTGACATGGTCAGCCTCCTTTTTCTGTAAAGTCGTGAGTTTCCCCACGCTGGCCCAATTATAACACGCTGGCGGAAAAATGCAAGTGCGGCGGTATCGGCTCAAAAACCTCGCATGGAACCATTCGTGCGAACGGTTCAATAAGATTTTTCGCTTTCTGTTTGTTTTTGATTGTCTTATTTTCTTATTCGCGCGAATAAGAAAATAGGACTACAACCAAAAAGGGTAAGTCGACTCAATAAAAATTCATCCGATCACTTTCTTCCCCATATACTTCTCTAACGCCTTGGGCACGTCCACTTTGCCGTCCTTGCGCTGGTAGTTTTCCAATATCGCGATGATCGCCCGCGAAGTCGCGATCGCGGTGCCATTCAGGGTGTGCGCGAATTCCGGTTTCTCGCCGCCTTTTTTGTATCGGATATTGAGGCGCCGCGCCTGGTAATCGGTCGTGTTCGAGGTCGAAGTGATCTCTCCCCAATCGTTGCGGCCGGGCATCCACGCTTCGAGGTCGAATTTTCTCGATGCCTGAGCGCCTAAGTCCCCGGTGCATATCTCAACCACGCGGTAAGGCACCTTGAGGCCCTGCCAAAGCTCTTCTTCGAGCGCGAGAAGTTCTTCGTGCATTTTCGCCGAATCCTCGGGGCGGGTGAAGACGTACATTTCCACTTTCGTGAACTGATGCACGCGGTAAAGTCCCCGCGAATACTTGCCGTAAGCGCCCGCTTCCTGCCTGAAGCAATGCGAATAGCCGGCGTAGCGCTTCGGCAAGGCCTCAGCGGCAAACGACTCCCCCGCGTGAATACCGGCAAGCGTCACCTCGGAGGTGGCAACGAGGCCGAGGTCGGAATTTTCGATGAGATACGTCTGCGCCTCCGGACCGCGGGGATTATATCCCGTTCCCAGATAATATTTTTCCCGCGCCAAATCCGGCGTGAACCACAAATCGAATCCTTTGCTCCGCAAAAAATCCAAGGCATAATGCACAAGCGCGAACTCCAGTAGCACGCCGTCGTTTTTGAGATAGTAAAATCCCGAACCGGAAACTCTTGAGGCAGTCTCGAAATCAATGATGCCCAAGGCCTCGCCAAGTTCGAGATGGTCTTTGGGGGTAAAATCGAATTTCGGCTTTTTTCCGACTTCGCGGAGAACTTTATTTTCCGCCTCGCTTTTGCCTCGGGGAGCGGCCGCATCCGGCAAGTTCGGGATTTGCAACAATATTTCCTCGCGCGACTTTTCCGTTGCCGCCAATTTTGATTCCAATTCTTTTATCTCTTCTTTGTTCTTCTTCGCCGCTTCGATATTCCTTTCCTTGCTCAATTTATTCTGCAAAGCGCGTTTTTCGTCCAAATTCGCCGTGAAAGTTCGCCATTCTCCGTCTAGGCGCAAAAACTCGTCGACGAGCTTAGGGCCCGCGCCTTTCACGGCAATGCCGTCTTTCACAACTTGAGGACTATCGCGAAGAAGTTTGATGTCGAGCATATTTATTAATGATATATCAATTCTCGTTTCGTTTAAACACAAACTGCGGTTATAATAGAAAGATGGTCAAAAACGAAACTTCCCTCGACAACATTCGCCATTCGTTGGCGCACTTGCTTGCCGCCGCTGTTTTGAAAAATTTCCCCGACGCCATGCTCGGTATCGGCCCCACGATCGAAAACGGCTTTTACTATGATTTTCTTCTGCCGCGCGCGCTCACACCCGACGATCTTAAAGAATTCGAAAAAACGATGCGTGCGCTTATCGCGCAGAAACTGCCGTTCTCCGGCAAAAAACTTACACTTGCCGAGGCAAAAAAACTTTTTTCGAAACAGCCGTTCAAACTCAATCTCATAAAAGATTTTTCCAAAGAAAAACTGCAGCTCACGGCCTACTACACCGGCGATGTTTTTGTCGACCTCTGCCACGGCGGACACGTGGAAAACACCTCCGAGATACTCGCAGATGCTTTCAAGCTCGACAAGCTTGCCGGCGCATACTGGCGTGGAGACGAGAAAAAACCACAACTTCAGCGCATCTATGGCCTGGCATTCTCTTCCAAAAAAGAGCTTGAGGAATACGTGAGGATGCGCGCAGAGGCGGAAAAGCGAGACCACAAAATACTCGGCCCCGCGCTGGACCTCTTCACTTTTTCCGAACTCGTGGGCTCCGGTCTCCCTCTCTGGACCCCGAAGGGAACGCTTGTGAGAAATCTTCTTGATGACTTCGTCTGGCAACTCCGCAAAGCGCGCGGATATGAACAGGTTGATATACCGCACATCACGAAAAAAGATCTCTATGAAAAAAGCGGGCATTGGGAAAAATTCAAGGATGACCTCTTTAAGATAAAAACGCGCGAGGAACACTTGTTCGCCCTAAAGCCGATGAACTGCCCGCACCACACGCAAATTTATGCGAGGAAGCAATGGAGCTACCGCGAACTGCCGCAAAGATACGCCTCGACGACCAAAGTTTACCGCGACGAGCAAACCGGCGAACTCTCCGGCCTCGTCAGGGTGCGCGCGATAACGCAGGACGACGCCCACGTTTTTTGCCGTCAGTCGCAAATAAAGGAAGAATTTTCCGCGATCTGGGACATCGTTGAAGAATTTTATGGCGTCTTCGGCTTCGAACTCAAGGTGCGGATCTCACTCCACGACCCAAAACAGCCGGAAAAATACCTGGGGTTTGCCGCCGACTGGAAAAAGGCGGAGGATATCTTGCGCGAGATAGCGAAAAGCAAAAAAGCCAAAACATTCGAGGGAATGGGTGAAGCCAATTTCTACGGCCCGAAACTCGATTTCCTCGCGAAGGATTCTTTGGGCCGCGAATGGCAAGTGGCGACGATACAGCTCGACATCAACATGCCGGAGAGGTTCGACCTCACGTGCATAAATGAGAAAGGCGAAAAAGAAAGGATAGTAATGATACACGCCGCGATCATGGGTTCGCTTGAAAGGTTCCTGGCCATCGCGATCGAGCACTTCGCCGGAGCGTTCCCTTTGTGGCTCGCGCCTGTACAGGCCGCCGTTTTACCCCTAAGCGAAAAATTCAGCAAGTATGCGTCCGGCGTATTTGCAAAAATCCGCGAAAGCGGTATCCGGGTAGAAATGAGCGATGCGAATGATACTCTCGGTAAACGCATCCGCGAAGCGGAAATGAGAAAGATCCCTTATGTGCTCGTTGTCGGAGAAAAAGAAGAAAAAAACGGCACGGTGAACGTAAGGCATTACCGCAAAAGTCAGCTCGGCGAAGTAAAAACCGAAAAATTCATCGAACAACTTCAAAGAGAAATAGAAGAGAAAACTATATAAGCTAGCGCTATCCTATAGGATAGCGCTACGAAAAACACCAATAAGAGAAAATCCTTGTGAGAAGCTGCCATAAATTCGAAGGGCCCCGCGATTGAATCGAGGAGCCCTTTTGGGAATGCGCTACGGCTGTGGTTGTGCTTGTCTTAGGCTCGCTGCAGTTCCCGGAGTGGGCGGGAAAGAAAGCTTGACCCATTGAACATCCGAGCCCACGGTTCACCGCGCCGGTCTTTGATGCTCAAGATAGTGGCTTTCCCATTCCCTGTCCTCTTCCTATGAGGATAAGTGACGCGGTCGCCAGGCCCAAGCGAAACAGCCTCCCGCACAACCGGAGATTCCTGCAAAGATCCTTGGACATCTGCATGGGCACGCCGTAGCAGAAAAACTGCCACGGAAGCAATGAGAAGGGCCACACCCGCAACGAGAAGGACGATCTGAACATTTTGGAGATCCATACATCACCTCTTTGATCCGTTAGCGCCAGCCGAAGCCGGCAACGGAGGATTTTACTACTGTCTTGCTGTTTAACATTATACCATGGAACTCTATAAAAAGTCAAGACCCCGGTTTTCCGAAGAAAAACGGGGTCGAAACAAACATTACATGATCCAGCGGGGCCGCATCTCTGCACGACGGGCCATGAAGAGGTTTTCATCCTCTTTCTCCTCTTCGTCATGAAGATCCAGCAACAAGCGCGCGTCGCGCTCGTCGCGGAAACGCGCAATTTGCCTGGCGGCAAACCCTATGCCCACAACAGCAGCCACTGCCATCAAAAAATATCCGAATCGTTTCATCGCATTGCTCCTTTGCCAAAAGTTAAATCTAATGGTATTATAGCGGAAAAGAAGAACTATGTCAAACACGAGTAATTTTCATCCATTGAGCTTGTCGAAGGGTACCGCCAAAAATACCATCCTTCGACCAGCTCAGGAAATAGCATTTTTGGCTTCATCGAGTCGCCGCGCCACAAAATCCTTGCCAAAAATACTGGTTATCGTGGGCCCCACGGCAAGCGGCAAATCCGCACTCGCGCTTAAGCTCGCCAAAAAATTCAATGGGGAGATTGTCTCTGCGGATTCAAGGCAAATATACCGCGGGATGGATATCGGCACCGCAAAGGGCAAAGCGCAAATCGCAAAGAGCAAGATAGCACATCATCTTATCGACATCAAAAATCCGGACGAAGAATACTCACTCGCAGATTACAAACGCGACGCCTTGCGCGCCATCCGCGGCATATTGCGGCGCGGCAAACTGCCGATACTCGTTGGCGGCACGGGACTTTATGTAAAAGCGATCGTTGAGAATTTAGACATACCGGAAGTCAAGGCGGATCCGAAGCTACGCAAGGAGATAAAAGAGAGAATAGAGAAGAAAGGATTAGATTCCGTTGCCGAAGAACTCTTGAAACTGGACCCGGAAGCGGCTTACATAGTTGACCTCAAAAATCCCCGCCGTGTCGTGCGCGCGCTAGAGGTTGCCATCCAAACCGGAAAACCCTTTACTGCCCAGCGGAAAAAAGGCGAACCGCTTTTTGACGCGCTTGAACTTGGAGTAAAATTGCCGCCCGTAAAACTGCGGCAGAGAATAGAAAGCCGCGTGGACGAAATGATCCGCGCTGGACTCGTAAAAGAAGTGCAAGAATTGCTCAACAAGTACGGCAGGACGTCGGTACTTATAAACACGATTGGTTATCGCGAGATCATCGATTATCTTGCGGCAGGATGCTATTCTTCCCTGAGTTTATCGAAGGGCGGCGTTCAAAAATGTTATCCTTCGACCCACTCAGGAAATAACATTTTTGAGCAATCGGTGCCTCTTAAAGAGATCAGCATAAATCAGCCAAATCAGCATAAATCGGCGCTTCCGCAGGAAGTTGCAAAACAAATCAAACAAAATACCTGGGCCTACGCCAAGCGGCAGATGACGTGGTTCAGAAAAGACAAAAGGATAAATTGGATAAAAAGCGAGAAGGAGGCCGAGTCGTTGGTGAAAAAATTCTCTCTGTCATTCTCGGACTCGATCCGAGAATCTAAAATGTAAATACGAAACTGGATTGCCCGATCTAGTCGGGCAATGACGAATAAAAAAACGGGCTGTGCCTAAGCACAGCCCTTGTTGTTATTTCTCTTCCTGCTTTCGAGGCGGATAGTCGTTCGGGAAAGCAAGTTCCAAAACGTCTTCCGGCCTCTCTACGCAATAGACGGTAAAACTTCCTTCGGGCTTTTCTTCGAGCGAAAGCTCTTTCCACGACTTGCCGTCGCGGTCTTCTGGCGTAATGATGCGCCATCCCGCCGGAACTTTCTTGATATCACGTCTATTCGCGTACGGAATCGCTGCTTCGCGAATACCGGCACGTCGCGCCCCAAGGAGTTTGGCGGTAACACCGCCTATAGGCGCGCAGATATCCATATTGAGCGTGATCTCTCCCGTCGCCGCAAAAAACGGTTTGGCGGAAATGGACTTGCCGCTCCTAAAACTCAAAATCGCCGAGTAAAGAGCCTCGATTTCAGCAACGCCTGCCGACGGGCCATCTTTAGGAATCGCGCCATCGGGCACGTGAATGCGAACAAATAGACCGTTAGCCATTCCTTCGAGCACGCCTCCGATTTTGTTCAAGCGGTCAACGGCGACACCAATCGATTCCTTCATTACAGGATGCAATGATCCGGTTCTTTTGATCTTGACGGGTTCATTTGGAGATGCCAGCGTGGATAGCGATACTTCCACTGCCAAAATTCCACCCTGTCCTGTTCCGTCGATCGACATACCAACGGAAGTTCCAACCGGCAATTTGCCCAATAGTCCGGGAAGCCATTCTTGCTGCTTCGGTTCACCCAATAAAGAAAGCAGGAGCTCCGGCGTGACTTTGACAACATTATCACTGGTCAATTCCGACAGTTGCTTTTTCTCGGCGACTCTCAAAATCTTCCTTAGCACACGCTGAATAGCTCTCTCCGAATTGCGCATTCCGGCGTCATGCGTATAAACACTCACTATATTTTGAACCGCTTTTTTTTCGAATTCAACACTAAAGACCGGAATTTCTTTGGCTTGAAGATTTTCTTCGCTAATGCCGAATTCATTCGTTACTTTGGGAATGATGTGGCGAAAAGCGATTTCCATCTTCTCCTCTTCCGTATACGCCGGAAGTTCGATAACTTCCATCCTGTTCAAAAGCGCGAGCGGTATCGTGAACACGGTATTCGCCGTAAGAATGAAGAAAACTTCCGAAAGGTCAAAGGGTTGGTCAAGATAATTGTCTCGAAATGCATGATTTTGTTCTGGGTCAAGAACTTCAAGAAGCGCAGAGGCCGGATCGCCTCGAAAGTCGCTTCCGATCTTGTCAATTTCGTCCAGCATGAAGACGGGGTTCTTTGTTCCGGCGCGACGCATTGCCTGCATGATCTGTCCAGGCAAGGCGCCCACATAGGTGCTCCTGTGCCCGCGAATTTCGGCTTCATCGTGTATTCCGCCCAGCGAAAGCCGAACGAATTTTCTTCCCATGGCTCTCGCGACGGATTTTCCAAGCGAAGTTTTTCCGACGCCGGGAGGGCCAACCAAGCACAGGATGGAGCCCTTTGCGTCCGGCTTCGATCTTCTTACGGCAATGAATTCGCTGATCCTTTCTTTAACCTCTTCTAAACCGCAATGATCTTCTTCGAGAATGGCTTCGATCTTCACAAAATCTTTTTTGTCCTCGCTTCTCTTCGTCCATGGAATATTGCGCAGCCACTCGATGCGTTTCTGCGCGACAACGCTCTCCGCGGTTGGCGGATTAGCCTGCGCATAGGGTAAAAGTTTTTTGATTTCTTCGCGAACATTCTCTGGCAAAGAATCCTCGTTTATCGCCGTGGAATCGTCTGGTGAAAATTCTCCAGCGGCGGCCACAAGCTCCCTTGCCTCATTAAGCAATTCCGTAAAGCTCTCCGCCCTTTCCATGACATCTAAACCCCTTAACACGTCCCGGGATTTTCCCCAAAATATGTCACTTGTAATATCATCGACGAGTCCCCCCGAAAGATGCCCTCCGAGGAGCGCCGCAGCTGTGTCGATGCACGTCCCAAAATCATCTCTGTTCGCGTCGCGAAGACGCTGGAGGGCACCTTCAAGAACGCTTAGCGACTTACGCAAAATGAACTTTTTGAACGCCCTAGTTCGATCTTCCGCGGCAAACTTTCCCAAGCGATTCATCTGCATGCCCGATAAAGTGTAAACTTCTCCCGAAAAAGCGGTTAATAGATCTCTGAGTGTCGCCATTCTTTTTTGGAATTCAACATCGTCCCATGCTTCAGAAGAGATCTTTTCGCCTGGGCTTAGCGCGGGGATGCACTCAAAAATTTTAAGGTTGTTCACTTCAAGCCGCGTCTTCACATCGGTAATCAACGTCCTGGCGATAAAATTCACCGGGACTATATGCGCATTTCCTTGTGTCACGATTGTGTCTTTGTTTACGACGCTAAGAACGCCTATTTCTTCGCCTTGCACCCCAATACTATCACCGCGCACGAAAGCAGTGGCGATGAAAAACAAATCTTTCTTTATTTCTTCCACAAACTCATTGCGAGAAAACGAGAGAATAGTGGACACCATCGGAAAAGGCGTAAGGCCGCTTAAAGGAAGAACAACCAGCCGCTTCGGCATGGAAACCAGCGAAATTTCGCCGTTTTCACCATTCCGCGGAGTTTCGCTGTCCATAAACCACCTCACAGAATATCAATGGTCTAATCCCATTATAGCCACCATCGCTAAGAGGGCAAGACGCGATCTTTTTCTCAATAAAAAAGCCCCGAGCCGAAATTGGCACGGGGCACGTTATTCTCCGTCGTCTTCTTCCTGATCCAAAACCTCTTCCTGCTCTTCAACAAAATCTTTGAGTATGTCGTCGAGCGGGGATGGCGGCTTTGGGAATTGACTGTCCTCTTCTTCGGGTTTATGCCTTTCGCGCTGTTTCTGACCTGGCATGGATCACCCTCGAATCCAGTTGTATATATCTTCTAAGTGTAATTTTAACGTTTCCGGGCTTCTGTCGTCAAACGCTATTTCTCGTCTCGGCGGCACTCTTCTGTCGTAATCGGCCTGCGGCAGAAGATCCCGGATAAAACCTATTCTTGCCCAGTCAAAATCGGTGATATTTCTCACTATGCCTAACTCCTGCGCTCGTCTCGCAATCAACACGCGGCTTTTCGCCCTTCCTCCCGGAGGGCTAGAGAGATAATGCGCAGCTTCGCTTTCCGCATATTTCTCTTCAATGGCGCCCGACTTAACCAGAAATTTATACAGGTCTTTGTGGTTAACCCGGTGATACGCAAAGTCGAAAGAAAGTAATTTGCGCAATTTATCGCCTCGTTCTATTTTGTCCAAAGCAGGAATCTCTCCGCCGACGAGTTCGCGAATAAACTTCCTTTTGATCAGCCAATCGAGCCGCTTCTCAAATTTCTTGCGCGCAACGCCTTCAGAGGCCGCGGCATCCAACGCTTCCCGCCATAAAGAAAAAATCTCTTCAAATTCATTGTGTCTTTCGGAAATCTCTTCCCTCATGCCCCAAACCGCATCGCTTAAGCGGTATTGGATATCGAGTAAAAAATCAAAGTCGTCTTTCAGGGCATTGTCGTTTAGGAAAAGCGTGGCTGCCTTCGCTCGGTGAATCAACGTGCCGTCCGACTTCATCTTTCCGCCAAGACGATTCAACGCTTCATAACTAACGAGTTGAAGAAACTCCAAGACCAAAACCGTGACTCCTATTTTGAGATAAATCGACCACGGAGACCGATTCATGTCGCCGACTATGCAGTGTAACCTCTGCATCCCCTCGAGGTTTCCCGCCACAAGCGGTTTAATACGGGAGTTTACCAAAGCTCGCCCGGTGTTCCTTACTGTGCCAGTATTCAGCTCAAGGTCGATAAAGTATATTCTAGGACTGACCCAGAACATAAGATGAGACACCTTGTCTCTCCCGAGATAACCAAGGTGGCCGGCTCCGGCAAAAGTTTGACGGCTGGCCGAAAAAAACTTGAAAATGCGGTGGCTCAACGTCATATCCGTTATCAGCTCCTTGTGAAAACTCTCCGGAATCGCGTAGCTTTCATGGGCTCCGCGCGTTAAATCCATTTCTTTCGAAGCGCTTCTTTTAAGGGCGTAGACGTCTTTGGCATCGGCTAATTTGTTCACTACGCGCGCCACAATTTCGTCTCCGGCCATCTCGGCAAGAACCAACTCCTTTGCGCTTTGGCATTCGGGAGTGGCATATTCCGTAAGAGCTCCGTCTTTGTATAGCCTGCCTCCGTTCGCAAGCCAAATATTGCTCGGGTTAAAAAAGATGTCACGCCCAAGCTCTCCCGGGCTAATGTCCGACAGTAAAATTTCCGTATCGGCTAAAGTGGGCGGGTTGCGCGACAGAAGTCCGTCGTTGGCGGAATTATGGATCTTTCCCTCCTTCGAACGATAAGAAACGTTGTGTTCGCTTTCCGTGCCAAAATATCTGACCATCGTTCGCCTCCTTTAACCCCAGATCCTTTTGCGAGAAAATAATCTCTCTGAAAACGAACTTTTCTCTTCGGAAATTTCATGTGCGCGGCTTGACGCAGGGTCAGGAAGTGAAATAAAAACTTTCCTGCGACCATCGGTGAAGCCCAAAGAGTGCCAAGACACAACCCCGCGACCATCTTCGAATCTTTTCTTTAAAAACCGGAGTAATCTGCAACGAAGGCTGGCTCTTGTGGGCGGCGGAGAAGCAAAAGCCGCTTCTACGTCGTCGCTCCCGACAACAACATCAACGTGTCCTTCCTTCTCTAATCGGCCGAAAAGAGAGTTGTGATCTACGAGATGATAGTTGTGCTCTAACGACTTTAACGTCCGGGAGTTTTGATCTGAACTGCCAAACCCTTTTTCAAAAACCCTCTGTTTGATATATCGATCGAGTAGCATACGCAACTTTTCGTCATCTCTCTCAAGTAGATCAAGAATTTCTTTCCACATGGCAAAAAGGAGCGGCGCCCATTCATACCCGGGCTTCCCGTGCTTTTGGTGCCAATTAGCCGCAAATTCAAGGATTTTTCTCTGCATATCGAGAGCGGTAATTATTCCAGCAGAAGTTTCAATCTGGCTATTTCTATCTTTGAGATTTCTGAAGCTTTGCACCGCGTTTGCCGGCGTAAGATAACCGTAACTTTCGTTCTCTAATGCCGCGAAGTCCTCAAGCGCTCCCAAAACCAGGGACGACGTGCCGTACTTCAAGATATTCGACCAATCAGCCCTGTTGCTGTCGCAGCAAATTACATGCAATCTCGCAAACCGAGACGGATCGGCATAGGGTCTATCGCGGGTATTAATGATACTGCGCGCATGAGTTGTATCTAGGGCGGCAAAGTGGGTAATGAATTTCTGCCGCTGCGAAGGAATAAAGCAATCCGGCCATGCAATGCCGGGGACAATCCTCCCTGCGCCAGCAAATATCTGCATACTGATGTTGTGCGCGGTCCAAATGGCCTGCTCGCGACTCAAAAAGTCCGATGCTCCCAAGGTTTCAACATCAAAACTCGGGACCAGAAGATTGAACAGCTTTCTGCTTAGAAGATAGTTGGCATGACACGCGTAAGAACTGTCATGATAATCGGCATTTCTTTTGAGTAAATCTGCTTTCGAACCGAGGCGTTCCGCGGCGCGAGCGACGCATAAACGCACGATCTCCTCGCCGGCCTTTTCGTAAGCGACCAATTCCCACGGATTACGGCATTCAGGCGTAGAATACTCCAGGTGGCCGCAATCTCTGTAAAAACGAGCTCCGTTGCTTAAATAATCTCCACTCATGCCAAGGCGCCTAGCGACATCCGCAAATCCCGCACGCTTATCAACTGTTTCGTCAAAAGACAGATCCTCGCCCCACCAATTCAATTTTTTTGCCGCCTCGGCAACTTCACCGCTTTTTCTTGAAGTAAACGCCGGGCCGCGCTGTTTGTCGATTTCGAATAAAAAATCGTGGATGCCAGCTCTGCCGCGCGAAGTCAGTCCAAATTCCGTTTCCGAACCCATGATCAGCGCCATCTTATTCTCCTTAGAATCAATATGCTATCTGCATTATAAGGCATTGCCGCAAATAAAAGGAGGCCCCCATTACGAGGGCCTCTTTTTCTTTGTTTTCCTCACTGCATGCCTGCGGATCATAACTTTTCTGCGATTTGCCAGCTCTTTCTCGTCCTCGAGAGCCGGACCGTTTCTAAATGTGTCTGCCGGTTTATATCCGTTCGTTAAAAGCCATTGATTTCTCGAATCGTCGTCGCGCGGTATCTCATTACTGATCGCCTGGGCAGCAACGCCGTCCGCATCTATCTCTGTGATACCGCACTGCGGAGAATCTGCTTCCGTGCCATCCTCTTTAAGGCGCTTCATCGCGCGCAAAGAAATCTCGTCCGCTATATTTTTGAACAGCGCTCCGGAAACGAAATCTCTGATGTAATACCTTGTCTCGTCCGTTCCGCGAAAAGCCGTAAAAAGATGTGTATCCGACCCGCGTCTGAAAACTGCCTCGATCACTTTCTCTGCAAGTCCGCGCATGAGATTTCTTTTCGTTTTATCGTCATCCGCGCCGGCAAAAGGATAGCGCCTAAGATGGATCGAGAAGATTTTTTTGGCTCCGTCCATACCGGGACGCGGTATGAAAATTTTCTTATCCGCGCGCCCAGCTCGAATGGCTGCCGGATCAATGCGGTCAACTCGATTCGTCAGCAAAAGCACGAAAACGCCTGCGGTACTCTCAACTCCCTGCATAAGAACGTTGAACTGCGCAAGGTAATCTGTTTTGTATCCCTCACTAACGGAGGCGCCGCGGACCGGGAAAAGAACATCAGCTTCGTCAAAAACCAGAAGAGACGGCCTGTTCTTATAGGCTCTCCCGAACTTCGCTCTCATCATTTTCGGCCCTTCGCCAACCCACATACTCTCTATTTCCGGACCGCTGACAAGCTCGATGAAAAATCCGAGCTCATTGCCCAAAACTTGGGCAAGTAGGGTCTTGCCGTTTCCGGGAGGTCCGTAAAGGACCGCCCCCCGCGGAAACTCTCTGTTCATTTTGAGCTTAAGCTCCTCGGAGAAATCGAGGCCCAAAAGGTCGCGGATTTCCTGCGCCTGTTTTTCCAGGCCGCCGATATCCTCAAACGTCACCTTCTCGAGCGTACCTATACGCTTTTCCTGTCTCTCAAGCACGCGCAAAATACATTTCCCAAAAAGCAGAACTTTGTCGCCGTTCTCAAGAGGTTTACGCCCCAACTCTTCCCGGAGACGAGGAGAAAGAACAACGCCTCCGCCTCGATATCCGGCGCCGTCGTCAATCAGGATAAAATCGTCCACAACTTGCTCGATGGTCGCTACCGTAACACTTTTAAGATGCCTGATTTCTTCGTCCGGAACCGCGGCCACAACCCCCATGTTGCCGCTTACAAGAACCACTTGTCCCGACTTGAGGCCTCTTCCTAATTCATCTTCAACCGTGCCGATCGCCATGGCGCCGTTATTCAGCAAAAGATAGCACTTCGAAAAACCGTCCGTGGGTGAATCGACCCCCAGCGACGCGAGCGATCTTCTTAGTCCTTCTTCCCTGCCGTCGTTTATATCGGACAGAGAAACGAAAACTGCCAAGCTGTATGGCGGCTCTCTAAACGGGGCAAGTTTAAAAATCAACTCGGCCAATTTATCGTTCGCGCTAGCGGATCGGGCATATGCATCTTCGCAGTTTCGCAGCCGATTCAAAAGTTCTTGGGCGCTAAGTTCCGGCTGTCTTTCGGGATTTTCTCTCGGCATCACATCCTCCCATAACCAAAGCGTTCAAACATCTAACACAATACTAACAAAAAAGAACGGGCCCGAAAAGAGGGCCCGCACAAACTATCACAGGGGTTCAAAAACCCAGTCAAACTCCTTTTTTCTGACAAAATCGCGCCTGAGTAAAACGGCTTTACCGGGATATTGCTCCTCTAGGGCCTTGAGAAGGCCTGCCTTTCCCCCTTGCCGTTCTTCCATGTTATCCGGCAAAGCCATGCCTAGATCTAAAAATTCAGATCTAAGTTCGTTTTCGCGCTCGGCTTTAACGGCATCCTCCGCTTGCTTTCTGGCCTCTATTGATAATGGGGTATCGGGCTCGTCGACGCTCTCGTCATCGTTGTGGCCATTTTCTTTTCTGACCCTATAACTTACTATGACGACTTTCTCGTCGCTCAAATCGCTCATTTCGCAAAAAGCGTCAACGCGGGCAATGTAGTCGCTGCTTCTCTGCGCGCCAATTTCTACAAGAACAAGGTCCGCCAGAAAAACATCAGGCACTACGCTCAGGTTCGGATAAAAAATCTGCTGCAGAAGATTGACATCGGCGCTTGCTTTCGGTTCGCGCGGACTCCAGCCCTGAACCATGTCTGTCATCTGGGCACGATACCAATCGGCAATGGACGGAAGCATTCTTCCGGCGCCTGCGATCAAAATCGTGGAATGGACCTTAGCAATTTCCTCGGCAAAAACATAGATGCCCCTTGACGTCGGGACAATCACTGTCGGCAAAGATCCTTCCAAATGTTTGAGAATCTCTGCTCTCTTGTCCGCAAGAAACGCGCCGTAGTTCACTCTGCCTAGTCCGGTCATCAGAGCACCTCCTCCTTTTCGTCAAATTTCCCTTTATCTATAATTCCATAGAAAATGTGGCGATTTGTGGCGCCGTCTTTAGCAGACGCCCTTATGATGTACTTGCGCGCATTGGCGATAAGACGGCTTTTGGAATTCGTCGGAGTATATTGCCGGTCAATATCCAGCCCATTTACTCCAACACCGCTTCCGATCGCACATGCGTGATTCATTCTCACGTGACACATTCCCGCTAGCGCGTAGAGTCGGCACTGCTTCTCTTCAAAATCCCAAAAAAGCGGCAGTAATTCAAGTTGTCCTTCCTCCTGTTGTGCGGCACGCAAATAATACTGGAAAAGCCGGTGGACCGCGCCAGATGCGGTAACAAGACGATTTCTCCCGTCGCAAAAGTTATTCAGGTCCAATCTGTAGTTCGGCATGACCAACTGAACCATGGTCAACGAACCGGCAACACCGACGAAGCCGATACGACAGGAGAAAATTTTCCTGTATTCCTCCTTAAAAGAAATTGTCCCCATCGAAATGCGACCGT
This sequence comes from Patescibacteria group bacterium, assembly GCA_038077975.1. Classification (GTDB taxonomy): domain Bacteria; phylum Patescibacteriota; class Minisyncoccia; order UBA6257; family 2-01-FULL-56-20; genus JBBUGM01. Next base: position 22,247 of record JBBUGM010000006.1, on the reverse strand, counting down.
CAGACGCGATAACGCCGACTTGTCCGTCTTTACTAACAAAGGCCACAACGGTCGTCCCTGTTTTAACATGGCGATCCGGCGACGCCCTAGCGGCAAGATTAATCTTTTTCAGAGATTCCTCAAAGGATTGAAGGCGCTCCCTGCCTGCATCAATTATCGTATGCGGGAATTTCACGGCTAACCTCCTCAATGTATCAAAGCTCCTGATTAGATGCTACACTCTGACGCGCAAAAGGCAAGGCAAACGTTTATAAGCTAAATGGCTACGGTTGTTGCCGTAGCCATGAATATTCGACCTTCAAACGAAAATCACTCTGAACTTATCGTGAAGAACTCTGTCTATTTTCGCGCATGCCAATTTCGCTTCGTTTTTGGCGCGCCTGAATTCAGTTCGGGGATTTTCCGGTGCGCCGTCTCCCTCAATGATAATCGGAATCGCAGCCAATGTCGGCGACTTTTGAAAGTGATCTGGAAGAACAACAATGCTGTATCCTACGCGCAATCTGAGTAATTGCTCATAGGAGAGACCCTGCAAATAGCTGTCGCAAAGACATGGAACTTCGTGTCCGCACTCGGGTTCGGGTTCAACTCGGAATTCTTCCACGTGCTTACTCAACCAAGATCGAAGGCCCATCTTACATCCCTCCGCTCAAAGCTTCTAAACACATTCTAGTGCTCTTTAGGTTTTTGCCAAGTTATTTTCTCTCGCAACTATGTCCCCAGCTGTTTCTTTAGTAATTCCCTCAACTTCTCCGGGTCTCCCCTGCCCTTTAACTTGCTCATCGCCTTGCCCACTAAGAATTGCAAGGCCTGCGCTTTGCCTTTTTTGTAGTCGGCGGCGGCTCCGGTTGGCGAAAACGCCGTTATCGCTCGACAAACTTCTTTGCGGCCGAGAGAATCTTGCGGGCAAACGCTATCGCCTCTGCCGCGTCTTGTTCGACATAAGATTCGAAGGGGGTGGCTGGTTCGGGCAGAGCGTCGGGGTAACGCGCGGCAAGGTAGTGCCTGTCGAGCCGCGCGCCGCTTTCAACAAGTTCCGCAAATGATTTGTCCGCAACAGCAGCGGCTTCTTTTGCCAGTTCCGCAATCGAGTGAATCGTGATAGCCCGCTTCCCGCTCTTAAAAAGCGCTGCCTTTAGTGATTTTTGTGCCGATTGCTCACTGAAAAATGCGGCGTAGGCGTACGACTTGTCGTCAAATGATTTTTCTGCCTGTTCAAAGTCGTATTCAGCCTGCCTCAGCCAGCGGCGAGCGTTTAGAAAAGAATTTTTCATGTTAAGACGCGGGATACAACACAACTCCGTGCTCAAGCGCGTTCATTACAAAAGGGTTCTCATTTTCTTGCATTTGTTCAAATTCTTTGGGCGTGTAAACAAATATGTCGGAGTGGATTGAAAAATAAGGGGCGTCAACCAATCGTCGTACAAACGGCTTGTCGGTATTCTTCACGACAATCAGGTCGAGATCGCTTGATTCGTCGGCATTCCCCCTTGCTCGCGAACCAAACAAAATAACTTTTTCAACCGGCCCGTAGTCGCGGAGTATGACGCCAACTATTTCTTTCGCTGTTATGGGGCTTGAAGCTGCTGTTTTTGCCATACGCTCATCATACTACTGCGTTAGCGCCTTTTCAAGAATCTCTTTTAACTTTCCGGGGTCTCCCCTGCCCTTTAACTTGCTCATCGCCTTGCCAACCAAGAACTGCAGCGCCTGCGCCTTGCCTTTTTTGTAGTCGGCGACGGCGGAAGGATTTTCCACAATGACGCTTTCAATAACGGATTTGATCTCGCCTTCGTCCTTCACCGTGGCGAGCCCTTCGTCACGGACGATGTCCTCGGGGTCGGCGCCGATTTCGAACATTTTTTTGAGCACGTCTTTCGCCTGCCGGCTGCCAATCGTGCCTTTTTTTATTAAGGCCTCGAGATGAGCAATGTGCTCCGGTTCGATTTTAAGATCGGCAAAATTCACTCCGGACTCGGCCATTAAGCCGCGGAGGTCATTCAAAATATAATCCACGCCTGTGCCCGGCTTCGCTCCGGGCAAAAAACTCTGGAGTTCGGAAATATATTCCTCGAAAAACTCTGCTGTTTTTTGGTCGTCGGCCAAAAGCATCGCCTTCTTTTCGTCGATCCCATATTCTTCTTTAAAGCGCGCTCGCTTCGCCTGCGGCAGTTCCGGCACTTCCACCCGTAATTTATCTAAATCAAAGGCGCCGGTTTCGAAAGGCGGCAGATCCGGCTCGGGGAAATAGCGGTAATCGTGCGCTTCTTCTTTGGAGCGCTGGCTCACGGTTTTTTTCTTCGCTTCGTCCCAGCCACGAGTTTCCTGTCGAATCTCATGGCCGCCCTCCATGGCCTCGATCTGCCGCTTTATCTCGTATTCGATCGCATCTTTGGCGAACTTGAACGAATTGATATTTTTGAGCTCCGTTTTCGTACCCATGTTAATACTCACGTTTGCTTCTATCCTCATCTGCCCTTTTTCCATGTCGGCATCGGAAACTCCGAGATAGCGCAAAATAAGCTGAAGCTCTTTTGCGAAAGCAACGACCTCTTCGGCCGACTTCAAGTCTGGCTCGGTTACAAGCTCCATAAGCGGGGTTCCAGCCCTGTTGTAATCAACAAGGCTGTACGATGACTTTTGACCATGACTATGACTTTTGTTTTTTCTGTCATTGTCATCGTTATTGTCATGGTGTATTAATGTACCGGTGTCTTCCTCTAAATGCACCCTTGTTATGCGCACACCATTCAAAGTCCCGCCCAAAACAAGCGGCTGGTCGTATTGCGAAATTTGGTATCCCTTCGGCAGGTCGGGGTAAAAATAATTCTTGCGGTCGAATTTCGTGACCGGATTTATCTTCCCGCCCAAAGCTAGGCCGACTTTAAGAACGTGCCGGACGGCATCTTTATTTATCGTGGGAAGCGTACCCGGATGCCCCAAACAAACCGGGCAAACATTCGTGTTCGGGTGCTTCTCATTCGGGTCATTCAAAGAATCGCAGAACATCTTTGTCCGCGTCTTGAGCTCCGCGTGTATCTCAAGGCCGATTGTTGGCGAATACTGCATCGTGAATTTATTATATGCAAATCTAAAATCGTTTGCGAGGCGCAAAATTGACTCGGCAGTAAATATGTTTTATACTAAAGTCGACAAATGAAGAAAAGGCAAATCAGCGCTCCTAAAGTTGTTGCCGACCCGATCTACGGCATTATAGACATCCGCCCCGTTTTGCCCATGATGGAAACTCAAGAATTCCAGGCGCTTGGCGACAAGCGCCAGCTCGGCATGTCTTACCTCACATTCCCTTCGGCAACGCACACAAGGAAGGCCCATTCCTTGGGCGCCTACCACGCCACGCGCAAGCTTGCCGACCGCTGGCTGGAACTTGGATTTATAAAAGAAGACGAGGCGGACGCACTTTCCGGCTACGCTCTCTACCACGACATCGGCCACCCCGCTTTTTCACACGTCGTCGAGGACCTCTGCGACAAAGACAACGACGCCTTGGGCCTTGAGATCATAAGGGGCCTGCGCGGCGCGATCGAAGAGGCCGGTATCAACTACGAACTACTGGAGTCGATGGCCAGGCATGAAAATCCGCTCTATCTCGCTGTGCACGACAAAAATCTCGGCACGGAAAAACTCGATTACCTTGAACGCGACGGACTCGCGACCATTCTTTCGCGGCCGAGCGGCATAGATTACCTGCGTGAGCACATATACTTTATAGACGGCGAGCTCGCGATTGACGAGAAAGTCGTCGACAATGCCATCGAGGCGCAAAATTTCTACCTCAAAATGTATAAAAACGTCTACTTAAGGAAAACCTCGGCCATCGCCCAGCGTATGTTCCAAAAAACTGTTTATTATCTGCTCTTGGCTGGCGAGATCACAAAGAAAGACCTGCCGACTCTCACCGACTCGGAACTCCTGGGCATCATGCGCCTTTCAAAAAATCCCGTCGTCCAGGAACTCTATGACATGCTCAAACGCCGCGAGCTTTTCCGCGAGGCGATAGTCATCCGCCCGGAAAAATTCGCCAACCTCGGCACGGCGAACGATAAGGCGATTGCGACATTCGGCCTTAAGGATGATGAGGTCCGAAAACTTATGAAGTCCTCTGCGCTGGACCAAAAAAACCAAGCCGGCCTCGGCGAGCTCGAGAAGAAAATCGCCAATATCGCCGGCATACCGGAAGCGGCAGTACTCGTCGTCCCCGTCTTCAACCCGGGACGATTCCAGGCAAAAGACGTGCGTATCCACAAGGACGGCCGCATCTCTTCCCTTAAGGAACGTTACCCGGCTCATTTCCAAAACATGGAGGAGGTCGCGCAATCGTACATCGCTCTCCGCATCTGCGTGCCGGAGAAATATAGAAAACAGCTTAGCGACCCGAAGACCGCAAAAGAGGTGCTGGACATTGTCATGAAATCGAGCGCATAGCTTACTGTCCACAGAATTTTATTGACTAGTTTTTGGAGTAGGCAGACAATATCAGATAGTAACTCAATGCCGGAGCTAGACATGAAAGGAAAATTGATCGCCTTCGAGGGAATCGACGGCTCGGGGAAAAGCACTCAGTTTTTGCGAATCTTCGCATGGCTTAAAGAGCAAGGGTATCTTACTGCCGGATCTCTCGAGCCCAACGATCAATCGAATCCATCTGGCAGATTGATCAGAAACATGCTTTCAGACGATGTGCCGATGATAGAAAATCCTGTCGAATTTCAGCGGCTATATGTCATTGACCGCGCCCAAGATTTCTTCTGTTACATCAGGCCATTTTTACAAGAAGACAGCGAACGACTGTACCTTATGGATAGATTCTGCATGTCGACCATCGCGTATGGCATGCTTTACAATCAGTCAGCTGATTACTTCATAGAGCTGCACAAACAGGTTATCGGTCCGCTTTTTGTATGGCCGCATCTGAACATCGTCGTAGATATGCCAGCAAATAAGGCGATGACAAGGGTTGAGAGGCGATTTAAAAAAATCAAGAAGAGCGATTTTTTCGAGCAAGAGCAAAAGCTGGAGAAGATAAGAATGAACTACCTCGCCTTGGCGAAACATGATCTCTTCCGCGATAATACCGTAGTCATAAACGGTGATCAGCTGGAAAGCGAAGTATTTGAAGATATAAAACGAGTTCTTCTGCCCATTCTGCCTGTTGAGAACTAAAAATCAAAAAGCCCCTCCGCGTAGCGGAGGGGCTTTTATTTTAATTTAGATTTTATTTCTCTTATGGGAGGAACTTCTTCAGTCGCTCGGAAGCTACCGCTAGGTTCTTTAAATTTTCATCGGATATCTGATCGGCACTTGCAATATCTCCTCCACGCAATTTACCCAAAGTTGATTCCAGCTCCTGTTGTAAGTGGGAAAATGATCCGCTTAGTTTTTCGTCGTATTCCTCTCTGTCTCTAGCAATTTCAAGCCAAGCCCTCAAGCGAGCAATTTCCGCGTCAACCTCTGGCCTTGGTAATGATTCGCGAGTGGACATAATTTCAATCTACTACTTCAATTCCCACTTTCCTACTCGAAACCCCGACCCCCGTCTGGGACACCTTCTGGTTTCCCACTCCCGCCGCTTCGCGGCGGCCTTCCAACACGGGGTTTCGAGCGGAACATGGGCTAATCGACTACGTCGATTCCCATGTTCCGAGCCGTCCCTGCAATTATTTTTTCGGCGGCTTGGAGATTATCCGTGTTCAAGTCGGGCATTTTGCGTTCGGCGATCTTGCGGATATCGGCACGGGTAACTTTGCCGACTTTGGTCTTGAGCTGGTTGCCGGAGCCTTTCTCAACGCCGGCGGCTTTTTTGAGGAGCGCGGAGGCCGGAGGGGTTTTTAAAATAAACTTAAAACTGCGGTCTTCGAAGATCGTAATTTCCGCCGGCACAATGTCCCCTGTCATGTCTTTGGTCTTCTCGTTGAACTGTTTGCAGAACTCCTGGATGTTAACTCCATGAGGCCCCAAAGCAGTGCCCACGGGCGGCGCGGGATTTGCGGCCCCGGCAGGGAGCTGTAATTTCAGAACTGTTTTAATCTTTTTCGCCATGATAAATTAGTTAATTTCTCTAAGTTTTTCTCTTAATTCTCTCCACTTTTTTGATACCGCCTCAACCGCTTCCATTGTTTTATATATATCGTTCTCTATAATCTCTGAAAGTGGTTTGCCAGAATCTATTTCTGAATCCGTGTAATTTCTCTTTCCAACTGGATCTTCTAATTGTTCCAAATATCCTGCTGGTCCTCCGAGGTCATAGACCAAGGATTTCAACTTTTCGTGCACTTCCAAAAACTCTTGCGCTAACTGCTCTCTTGAATTTGGTTCTTGCTCTCTGGCCATATCTATTCCCGAGGATACATCTCGTATCCTAAATTGCGAAGTTCTTCTATTATTTTTGTTTTCCTATCTTCTATTTTTCGCAGCCTTTCTTCTTCGTTGGTAACTGGTCCCATAAAACCAATAATTGACTTATAAATTGCTCCGTCCTCTAGTTGCTTCAATAATGCCAAAATCTGCTTCTGCCGTTCAACTTCTTCAGGGGATAGAAATATTTTATCTAAAACCAAATTGATATATTCTGCTCGATCACTACATCCACTGAACTTATGGTGGTCAGCTCCAAATCCCTCGCGTTCTAGTAATACACCCAATTTATCTCTATCCAAATCTGGGTGCTCTTTTTGATATAATTTTGCTATTTCCAAATCTTCGCCTTTAATATGCTTCTCTGGGGGTGGGTTGCTTTCGCCAATAGATTTTTCTGGTGATTGAGGCATAAAGAAAATGAATATCAAAACGGCAGGTCCTCCGGCTTCACTTCTTCACTATCAAGATTCACCGTCGGAACTTCTTCCTCTTTTGTCGCCTGACTTTCACCGCCACCTTGCTTGCCAGCTGCAGGCCTCGCCTGCCCTGCCTGCCCGCCGTAGCCCTGCGAAGGCTGGGAGCTTGCCGAACGGGGACCGAACTGCACCCGCTCGGCAATGATCTCCGTCGTGCGCCTCTCCTGGCCGTCTTTGCCTTGCCAAGAACGCGTCTGCAGGCGTCCTTCGATCAAAACCATACTACCCTTCGTTAAATATTGCGTCACTATCTCCGCCTGCCTGCCCCAAACGACGATGTTGTGAAACTCGACAGATTCCTGCTTCGCGCCCGCCTTGTCCGTCCAAACACGGTTCGTAGCGACCGAAAATGCTGAAACCGACTGCCCACCGGGAGTTGTCCGAAGCTGGGGGTCGGCCGTGATGCGACCGATGAGGAGGGCCTTGTTGAGATTCATAAATTTCTAATTATTCTAATTACTAATTGCTCTAATCAAATCCCAAAAATTTAAAATAGTCAAATTTTAGAAATTAGGATTTAGAAATTAGAAATTTTATTGAAGTATTTCTTCAATCTTTTTCTCCAGCGCTTCGTTGCTTAAGGTTTCCGAAGCCCTGGGCTGTGTCGGCATGTTTTTTCTGGGCATTGGTTTTCTCTCTCTCCTCATATCCCTCATATCAACTCTTTCCCTCCTCGCCTCAAACGCTTCCTTTGGAAGTTTGACGATGAGAAAACGCAAAACGCCGGCGGCCGTGTTCAGGTCCTTTTCGAGCGCTTTCACATCATCAGGATTCGCAGAAGTTCTGAAAAATCCGAAATAGGCCTGCGTGGCTTTTTCGATCTTGTAAGCAAGATTCAGCTTATGCGCCCGCGCCTCCGTTTGTGGCTCGATATTGTGCTGGCGCGAGATCCTCAAAAAATCCTGAAGATTCTCCTCTTTCTCAAGGATAAATGCGACTTCGTAATTTTTTTTGTCTTTTTCTTCCATAAACGTAATACTAATCTACCAATGCGTACTAATGCAACTAATAGTACGAATTCGCATTATTCGTTGCATTCGAATGAATTCGCATATTGGCATTACACTTGGGTTGCAACTTCTTCCGCTCCTGGCAAAAGCGCCTCTGCTTCTTCTGCGGCGGCTTCCTTGCCGATAACCGGTATGAGGCGGCCGATAATGACGTTTTCTTTGAGGCCGCGCAATTTGTCGATCCTGCCTTCGATCGCGGCTTTAACGAGCACGCGCGATGTGTCCTGGAAAGAAGCGGCTGAAAGGAAGCTTTCCGCGGAAAGCGCGACCCTTGTGATGCCGAGTAATATTTCTTCAGCTTTAACCTGTTTCATGCCCTGCTTCCGCAGTTCGCGGTTCGCTTCCAAAACTTTGTCCTTTTCCACGATCTCTCCCATCACGAGTTCCGACGAATCGCCGCCATCCTTGATGCGCACGCGCGAGAACATTTGGCGCACGATAATTTCGATATGCTTGTTGTTGATACTCGCGCCTTCGGACATATAGATCCTTTGCACTTCGTTGATAATGTAGCGCTGAACTTCCGGCTTACCCTTGATCTCCAAAAGTTCCTTGATGTCCAAGTGCCCTTCGGAAAGCTGATCGCCGCGCTTAACTTCGTCCCCCGCCTTAACGAACAAAAGTGCCGTGCGCGGGATCAAAAATTCCTGCGGCTTCTTCTTTTTGCCCTCGTTCGGGACGAACTGCACCGCCTTCGCCGTCCCTCTCTCTTCTATTTCCTTAATAATCCCGTCCGCCGGAGCAAGAATGGCCCTGCCTTTTGGCGGCCTCACTTCGAAAAGCTCCTCCACCCGCGGCAAGCCGTGCGTAATGTCGATACCGGCGATGCCGCCAGTGTGGAAAGTACGCATCGTGAGCTGCGTGCCAGGTTCGCCGATCGATTGCGCGGCCACAACTCCCGCGGCCATGCCTAATCTCACCGGCTGATCATCGCCGAGATCGAAGCCATAACACTTCGCGCAAAGTCCCGAGATCGTTTTGCAGTAAATCGGCGATCGAACCTTGAGGGAGTCGATCTTTGCGGCTTCGATCTCTTCTGCGACGGCCTTGTTGATCGTCTCGCCGGCTTTGATAAGCGTCTTTCTTCCTGATTTTATGTCTTCGAGCGCCGTGCGAGAGAAAACGCGGCTCGCGAGCGACTGGTTGAATTCCTTGCCATCAGCGCGGACTATCTCGATGCCGTCTTTCGTCTTGCAGTCCGCTTCGCGGACAACGAGGTCCTGGGAAACGTCGACAAGGCGGCGGGTAAGATATCCGGCTTGAGCAGTTTTTAAAGCCGTGTCCGTAGTGCCTTTTCTCGCGCCGTGCGTTGAAATGAAATATTCCAAAACACTCATGCCGTCTTTAAGCGATGACTTGATCGGAAGTTCGATGATCTCGCCTTTAGGATTTTGCACGAGGCCTCTCATGCCCATCATCTGGATCGGCTGAGACCATGAGCCGCGCGAACCGGAATCGACGATCTGGTAAATTGAATTGTTCTTGTCGATGCCGACGGCGATAACTTTCGAAATTGCCGTCTTAGCTTTTTCCCAAATACTAATAACTTTCGCCCGGCGCTCCGCCGCGGTGAGTAACCCCTCTTCGAACTGGCTGTATACTTCTGCCGTTTGCTTTTCCGATGCCGCCAAAATTTCCGGTTTGGCTTTCGGTACCACAAGGTCGGACATCGACCAAGTGATGCCGGAACGGCTGGCCATTTCAAAACCGAGCAACTTCACGCTGTTTAAGGTGTCTCTGGTTTCTTCGATGCCACGCTCGATGAATATCCTTTCGATCATCTTGCTCAGCTTCTTTTTGGTGATAGCTTCGTTTTGATAAGGAACGCGCCCAGCCAACGATTCATTAAAGATCATGCGCCCCAGGGTCGTCTCCATCCCTTGGAAATTCACAAGTTCGCGCAAGCCCAAAAATCCGAATTCATAGGCGACAAGAGCCGATTCTATGCTTTCAAATCGCTTCGCTCTCTGCCCGGAAATTGGATCTTCTGCCTGTGTCAGATAATAAATTCCCAAAACCATGTCCTGTGTCGGGGTCGTGATCAGCTCTCCGGTAGCCGGTTTCAAAAGATTCCTGCCTGCGGCCATTATCTCCTCGCTTTCTTTTTGCGCCTGACGTGAAAGCGGAAGATGCACGGCCATTTGGTCGCCGTCGAAGTCGGCATTGAAGGCAACGCAAACCAAGGGCGGAACCTGTATGGCGAGACCCTCAATCAAAATCGGCTTGAATGCCTGCACGCTCAAACGGTGAAGCGTCGGCGCGCGGTTCAAAAGCACGCGCTTGCCTTTCATCACTTCTTCCAAGATCTCCCAAACTTCGTCACTGCCTTCTTCCATAAATCTTGCAGCTCCGCGAATGTTGTGGGCCAGTCCACGTTTAATAATCTCGCTCAAGACGAACGGACGGAAAAGTTCTAGGGCCATCGTCTTCGGCAGTCCGCATTCGTCGATCTTAAGACGCGGGCCAACGACGATAACGGAGCGGCCGGAGTAGTCCACGCGCTTACCCAAAAGGTTTTGCCTGAATCTGCCCTGCTTGCCTTTGAGCATGTCGGCCAAGGAACGCAGGGGCCGCCTTTGCGCGCTCATCTGCTGGGTGCCGAACCTAGCGGAGTTGTCTATCAAGGCATCCACTGATTCCTGTAGCATCCTTTTTTCGTTGCGCACGATAATGTCCGGAGCTTTGATCTCCAAAAGCCGCTTCAAACGGTTGTTACGGTTGATGACGCGCCTGTAGAGATCGTTCAAGTCGGAAGTGGCGTATCTTCCGCCGTCCAAGGCCACCATCGGCCGCAAGTCGGGCGGAAGAACCGGGAGTGTCGTGATGACCATCCATTCCGGCCGCGCCTGGTTCTTGATCATCGACTTCATCATTTTGAGGCGCCGCAAAAGCTTGCTCTGCGCGAGTGGATCCTTCGCATCCTCCAGGTCTTTCTCTATCTTCTGAACTTCTTTCCGCATATCCAATCCTTCGAGAATGTGCCTCACCGATTCTGCTCCGCTACCCGCCTTAAAGACGCTTCCGAAACGCTTCGAAAGATTGAAATATTCCGTCTCCGTTAGCACCTGACCGACACGCAATTTTTCGAGATAGTTCTCGGTTACCTTCGCCGCTTCGTTCAATTCCGACTCCGCCCCGCGGTTCTTGCCGATCTCCTTGACGCGGCTTTTGAGTTCCCGTTCGAGATCATCAAGCGCTCTTTTTCTTTCCGTTTCATCGACTTCTGTGACGATGTAGGCGGAATAATAGAGCACCCTTTCGAGCTTCGGAGCGGAAACATCGAGCGTCAAACTTAAGCGCGACGGCACGCTTTTGAGGAACCAAATGTGCCCCACCGGCGCGGCAAGCTGAATGTGGCCGATGCGGTCGCGCCTAACCGAGGCACGGGTCACCTCGACTCCGCACTTGTCGCAAACGACGCCCTTATAACGAACCCTCCTGTATTTGCCGCAATAACATTCGTAGTCCTTCGTCGGACCGAAGATCCTCTCGGAGAAAAGCCCGTCCTTCTCCGGCCTCTGTGTCCGGTAGTTGATGGTTTCCGGCTTCACTACTTCGCCGTGAGACCATTTCATGATGTCTTCGGGAGACGCGATCGATATCTGCAGGGATGAAAAGGCCTCCCTTCTTTGCGTTTCGTCTGCGTAAAGCGGCTTGACGTTGAAACAAAGCGATTTTAATTCGTTCACCAAAACATTGAACGACGCCGGAAGGTTCGGCTCTTTGATCGTCTCGCCTCTGATGATCGATTCGTACGCGGCGGCGCGCCCTAAAACGTCGTCCGACTTGATCGTGAGCATCTCCTGGAGCGTGTGCCGAGCGCCGTATCCCTCGAGCGCCCAAACCTCCATTTCGCCGAATCTCTGGCCACCGAACTGCGCCTTGCCGCCCAAGGGCTGCTGCGTGATCAAAGAGTAGGGACCGATCGAACGCATGTGCGCCTTGTCTTCGACCAAGTGGTTCAGCTTCATCATATAAATGATTCCGACCGCGACCTTCTTGTCGAAAGGCCTACCCGTGCGGCCGTCGAAAAGTTTAATTTTCCCGTCTTCGGGAAGGCCGGCTTTCTTCAATTCTTCTTTGATCTCTTCCTCGCTCGCGGAATCAAGTCCCGGTGTAACCGCCCTGTAGCCAAGCGTCTTTGCCGCCCAGCCAAGGTGGGTTTCCAAGATCTGTCCGAGGTTCATGCGCGATGCGACGCCCAAAGGGTTCAAAATAACGTCCACGGGCGTGCCGTCCTCAAGATGCGGCATATCTTCCACTCTGCGAACCTGCGAGATAACTCCCTTGTTGCCGTGCCTGCCGGCAAGCTTGTCGCCCGCCTGCACTTTTCTTAATTGCGCGATTTCAACCTGTATACGTTTGATGATTCCCGGCTCGAGTTTGTCGCCTTTCTCGCGGTCAAAAACTTTGATATTGATAACGCGGCCGCGTTTGCCGTGCGAAAGCGTGAGCGATGTGTCTTTAACGTCGCGCGCTTTCTCGCCGAAGATCGCACGGAGCAAGCGCTCTTCTGGCGTAAGTTCCGCTTCTCCTTTCGGAGATATTTTTCCGACCAAAATGTCGCCGGCCCGGACTTCCGCGCCGATCCTGATGATGCCTTCTTCGTCCAAATTTCTTAACTTCTCTTCGGAAACGTTTGGGATGTCGGGAGTCGTTATCTCGGGGCCCAGTTTCGTATCACGCACATCACAGTAATAATCCTCGATGTGGATCGACGTGAAAAGATCGTCCTGCACGACGCGCTCGGAAAGTATCACGGCGTCTTCGAAGTTGTATCCGCCCCAAGACATGAAGGCGACCAAAAGATTCTGCCCAAGGGCGAGAACGCCGTTGTCGATCGAGGGGCCGTCCGCCAAAATATCGCCCTTCTTCACCGCAGCGCCCGGTACGACGAGCGGTTTTTGCGAAATACAAGTGAACTGGTTCGATCTCTTGAACTTTTCGAGGTTGTAGGTTTTGAGGCCTCCTTTTTGATATTTGATAGTGATGTGGCTCGCGTCCGCTTCGAGCACTTTGCCCGCGCTCTCGGCCTGAATAACATAGCCGGAATCCAGGGCAACGCGGTCTTCCTCGCCCGTCGAAACGTAAGGCGCGGAGGGTTTTACGGAAACCACCGCCTGCCTTTGCATGTTCGAACCCATCAGGGCGCGGTTCGCGTCGTCGTGCTGAAGGAAAGGAATAAGGGACGTGGCGACGCTTACGAATTGATGCGGCGCAATATCGATAAAATCAACTTCTTTTGGCGCGCAAGTGCCGGCAACTCCTTTTACCCTCGCCTCAACGCGATCGCCTAAAAGGTTGCCTTCCGCGTCTTTTTGAACACCGGCGTGCGTTATTCTGTATCTTTCCTCTTCTAACGCGTCGAGCAAAACTATTTCGTCCGTCACGCGACCGTCCGCAACCTTCGCGTAAGGCGTCTCGACGAATCCGAAATCGTTGATCTTGGCGAAACTCGCCAAGTAGTTGATAAGCCCGATATTGCCGCCTTCCGGAGTTTGGATCGGACAGATCCTGCCGTAATGCGAGCGGTGCACGTCTCTCACTTCAAAACTCGCTCTTTCGCGCGTCAATCCTCCTGGACCCAGTGCGGAAATCCTGCGTTTGTGCTCCAATTCCGCGAGAGGGTTAACCTGATCCATAAATTGTGAAAGTTGGGAAGAAGAAAAAAATTCTTTAACAACCGCAGCGATCGGCCGGAAATTAATGAGTTGTCCGGGCATGAGCTTATCACGCTCCTCGGTAGACATCCTATCCTGAACTATTCTCCGCAAGCGGGCAAGCCCGATGCGCAATCTTCCTTGGATAAGCTCGCCGACTGCTTTGAGCCGCCTATTCCCCAAGTGATCGATGTCGTCCGGCTGCGCGTCGACTCGATTATTCAAAGTGATGATCTCGCGCACGATGGCGACAAGGTCGTCTGCGCCGAGCAATCGGTTCTTGTTTTTGGCGTCAAGACGCAAGCGCTGGTTGAACTTGAAACGACCGACTTCGGAGATGTCGTATCGATCAACGCGGTCGAACATCGCATCGATCAGGTTCTTCGCGGTCGCTGGCGTTGCCGGATCGCCCGGCCGAAGACGCCTGTAAATTTCCAGATACGATTCTTCCTGGTTTTTGGCGACGTCCTTCTTGAAGGTGGCGTCGATGTAGCGCGTTTGTCCCTTCTCAACGTCCGCAAAAGCGGCTTTGATCTTTTCGTCTTCCATGCCGAAGATGCGGAGCAAGCTTGAAACCGGAACTTTTCTGTTGCGGTCGATCTTCACTTCGATCGCGCCGTCGATATCCGTCTCGAATTCCAGCCAGGCTCCGCGATTCGGGATGACTTTGGCGCCAAAAAGCTGTCGTCCGCGCCAAGGAATGGCGGTAAAGTAAACTCCGGCGGAACGGATGAGCTGGGAAACAACAACGCGTTCCACGCCATTGATAATAAATGTGCCACGCTGCGTCATCACCGGAAAATCGCCGAGATAGGCCTCTTGTTTTTCCGAGCGGCCGCTCGACTTGTGTACCAGCTTCAACTCAACTCTTAGTGCCGCTTCGTAAGTCGCGTCTTTGTAGCGCGATGTCACCTCGTCATACTTCGGCTCGTCGAAACGGTACTTGCCGAAATGCAGTTCCAGTTCTTTGCCGGTGTTGTCCGTGATCGGAGAAATTTCCGCAAAAAGTTCCTTGAGCCCCTGGTCCATGAACCAGTGGTAAGACCTAAGCTGCGCCTCGTTGAGGTTAAATGGCTCAACAAGCGGCTTTGATTTTGAGAAATCTTTTTTAGGCAATTTGTCCGACATTTTGGAATTTAAAATTCGCTCATTTTTACGTCCCGAACAAAAACACGACAAAAATCCGCACCCCTTCCTCAAAGAGAAGGGTTTAAGCGTGATTTTTTAATTTTGATTGCTTAAGTTAACACGACCTCTTTTGAAATAAAGTCGGCTACGAAAGTTTTATTATCGCCGGTTTATAATCCCAAATACATAGCCCGATTTTCGTTATGCTCTTCCAGCGTGCTGGCAAAAACTGTTCGCTGCGTTTCGGGGTCGCTTAGGTAATACCAATATGAAGAGCTCTTTGGGCTAAGAGCCGCCCGAAGCGCAGAAATACCAGGGTTTCCAATGGGCCCTGGCGGCAGTCCTTTACGTAAGTATGTATTATAATCCGACTCCGTCTTGAAGTCAAGGGGGTGAAGTGGATAACATGGGGAATCCCCCGGATAGCCCAATATTTTCTTAATGTAGCATATTGATGCGTCTACTTGTAGGGGAACCCCCGCCTTAAGGCGCTTAAGGAGTATTCCGGCCACGATCCTCCCGTCTTCTTCGCCGGGA
Source organism: Patescibacteria group bacterium (assembly GCA_038077975.1). Lineage (GTDB taxonomy): Bacteria > Patescibacteriota > Minisyncoccia > UBA6257 > 2-01-FULL-56-20 > JBBUGM01. The sequence goes on along the minus strand of JBBUGM010000006.1, from coordinate 7,058 downwards.
ACTTCTTTTTGGATGATCGAAGCGAGCGTGATAATTTCATTGATCTTGGCTTCGCTCAACTTGTCAAAAAACCCTTCGGTTTTCGCGCGGAAGTTCTCTAAAAATTTTTCGATTATGTCTTTCGGTGGCGAACCGGTAAAAAATTTGTATGTGTCCGGGAAAAGGCGCCCTTCGATCGGCCGGCTTTGTGCTTTAACGTATGCCAAGAGTTCTCTCGGCGGAACAACGCCGGCCTCGCTCAAGATCGAGTCAACTTCATATACGCTCGCGCCCTCGGGAATTCGCACGCTAATCTCTCGGTGCGGCCCAAACGTCAATTCGCGCAAGATCTCAAGGCCGTTTTTTGTCGAATCGAATTGATAAATACCCGGCTTGAAATGGATCGCCGCGCCAGTAAAGAACGACAACGTTTCGAAGGCAAGTTCGGACCTTATCACCCCTTCTGCTTCAAGACGATGGGAAATTCCCAAAAAACCTTCTCCTTCTTTCACTTCAAAAATTTTTGTCTGCGGCAAAGTCCCGGAATCTCTAGACATCAGTCCATAAAAAAATAATCCTAGTGGAAGCAGGAATAGCGCGAGAAACCCCGCCGACCAGATCAACTTTTTACGTCTGCTTCCTTTTAATGGCATTGATTAGTCCTAAAAGAAAAAAATTCGTGACCATGCTCGAACCGCCATAACTTACGAAGGGATACGTGACGCCGACTACGGGCATAAGGCCTAAGGTCGAGCCGCCGTTAAGCATAAATTGTAAGCCGAAAACCACAACTACGCCAAGGCACAAGAATTTTTCAAAATTTCGCTCGGCCCTAAGCCCTGTCCGCATAATTGCGGCGATGAGGGCGAGAAATGCCGCTATTGCTACCGCTCCTCCGAAGATTCCCCACTCCTCGATTATCGCGGCAAGGACAAAGTCGCTTTCGGGCTCCGTAAGAAACCCTAGTTGTCCCTGCGAACCCTGCCCGTAACCCTTGCCGAAAAATCCGGCAGAACCGATCGCTATCTTTGACTGCGCTGTGCTGTAGTTCACGCCCAAGGCATCTCGTTCCGGAAAAAAGAGTCCGGTAATCCTCGCCTGCTGATAGTCGGCGAGAAAATAAAACCACATAAGAACGGCGGCGATAATGAAGATGAATAGCAGTAATAGCAATCTCTTTCCGGAAAAGCCGGATAAGAAAATAAAACCGAACCAGATGCCGAAAAGAATTGTCGCCGAGCCGAGGTCTGGCTGGAGAGCGACAAGCGCGGCCGGCACCGCGAAAAAAACAAAAGAGCGCGCAATCGTGCTCCATCGCGAAATGTTCCAGTGTTTCCGTGAAAAATAACCGGCATACAAAAGTATGAGTGCGACCTTCATAAGTTCGACCGGTTGAAAGTTAAGCGGACCGAACGTGATCCATCCGCGCACACCTCTTGTCTCCGGTCCGAAAAAATAAACGAATGTGAGTAGCGCCACGGAAAAAATATAAAGCGCTCCGGTAAACCACCTGTAGGTCAAAAGAATTCTCCAGTCGAAAAAATAAAAAATGGCAAGGATGCCGACGCCAAGCGCCACCCACATAAGCTGTAGAGAGAAAAGCGCGGGGGCAACGCTCGAGATCGCCAAAAGCCCAGCAAAAACAAGGATTCCGACGGGGAGGAAGAGGGACATTAAATTAGCGGGCGTATACGAATACCTTCGTCCCTGCCAAGTCGGCATTCGGTATCGCTGGATAGATGATGGAGAATGACTTGGTTTCGTTGGGAACTATCCTGTCTATAATCGTTTCCGATGCCCCAGCGAGCTGGCCGAACTGCCCTTGGAAAAGAGCGATAACGCGCAATTCCGAAAAAGCCAAAATATCTCCATTCGTCACGCGGCCCTCAACGATAAGGTTGTTGCCTTCAACACGGGTGTCTAGCCCGGAAACGGTTAATGTCGGCGGGCCGGGAAATTCATCCCTCACCACCCACTCTGCGTTTTGGGCTTTGAAACTAACGCTAGTAAATGCCTCCGCGGGCGTGGGAACGTTCGGAAGCAAAATATATTTCACTTCACGCGCGTAAAGGAATGAGTTTCCGGAAAAAGTTGCAACGACTTTACCGGTGGGATCGGAGAGAGAGAATGTATAGCGGAAGCTTTTCGCGGCATGATCGAGATTGGGGTTGCTCACCCGCGCCAAAATACTCAAGTTTGATGATGTCGGCCGAAAAGTAAGAACTCTGTCCACTGTTTGAAGCGCTTTGAGCCCCACGGGCAGGCAGGCGTTCGCGCAAACTCCGCCGCAATCGATTCCCTGCTCGTTCTGGTTTAGAATGCCGTCGAAACATGACTCAACCGGTTCAAGATATAAAAAATAAACCCAGGTAAAAATGGCGCCGAGAATTATGAGAAAAAATGCGCCGTAGATGATCTGCTTTGCGCTGCGGGTGGACATATCTCAAGTATATAGAATTTAGAATGTAGAATGTAGCAGCGGTTAACCCCGCACATATTGCGCTAGCCGCTCAGCGGCAAGATGCTTCGCCCAATCGGGGGTACGGCTATTCGCCGCGCGCATCTTGCTCCCAAATTAAACATTTTCCATTTTTGGCGCATCCCTAATTTCTCGCGGCGCAATATTTACGGGGTGCTCTTGCTACTAAGAAATTTTCTGTGGCAGTGCCTTGAAAATTTCAAGCCAGCAAGGCAAAACAAAAAACCCCGCGAACCGGTTGGTCCGCGAGGAAGAAATTAGAAAAATACTGCCGGAGATACATGGAACTTGGCGCTTAGCCGCTTGATGTGCTTCACCGTCAAATTCCGCTTTCCGCTTAGAATTTCCGACACAATGCTTTCCGTTCCGAAAACATCCACCATGTCCTTCTGGCGAAGGTTGTTTGAATCCATCAAGTGGCGAATTACATCGCGCGGGCTGACATCGTCAAGTTTATCCGTGCTCATAGCGGTTCGCCTCCAAAACGATCTGCCTGCATTATAGCACCACCAGTCGGAAAGCGCAAGACCAAAACAAAAACCCCGCGAACCAGTTCGACCTTGCTCATGGCAAGCCGATTGGTTCGCAGGAGATGATGAATGTTAACGGAGAGTGAAATCTCGCGCCAGAGAACCACGCGGAATCCTGAATGTAACCGCGGAGTGTAAAAAGAAAAAGAGTCCTTATTTGCTGGCATAACCTACTTTCCCCGCGGCCGAAGCCGCAAGTATCATCAGTTTCGCATGCTTTCACTTCTCTATCCCCGCACCAAAATAAAAACACCAAAACTCTTGTATGCTGGCATAGCCTACTTTCCCCATCGCCGAAGCGATAAGTATCATCGGCCTTATGAGCTTTCACTTCCCAGTTCGGAAAGGGATGGGGTGGGACACTCATAAGTAAAACACCAGCAAACAAGAATTTTGGTGCGGGGCAAGTCGGAATGTTCCCGATTTGCTTAACGAGCGATGCGAGTTTAGCAAATCGTAATCCCGCCTATACGCTCCACGTATGGGCGCGGAGGAAGAGGTGGGGCACATGCGAATAGAACACCAGCAAATAAAAACTCTTTTTATCAACGTTGCTTTTCCGCCAGAGGTGGGAAAAAACTTAACCAAAACCGCGCCCTTATTATCAATAAGGAGCAGTTTCTAAATTCGCGCAGTTTCGTTTTTTATCGAAACTGGCGCAACTTCCCCTTCGTGAGGGTTTCTCGGAGGCGCGAAGGCGCCGAGAGTAAGCGCGCTCCGACCACGGAGCGACGCGTCCCTCACGAAGGGGAAGTAAGCCAGCATTGGGATGGTTGGCGCGGTCATTAGTACTCCTCGGCTAAATGCATTACTGCACTTACACCTAGAGCCTATAGCCTCGCGCTCCGCGCGAGGAAATCCTAAATCCTAAATCCGAAATCCTAAACAATTTCAAAATTCAAATGTTCAAAATCCAAAACGTTTTGAATTTAGAATTTTGAGATTTGAGTTTGTTTAGAATTTAGAGCTTAGAGCTTTGAATTTCCTTGTGCGAAGCACAAGGTTGTACGTCGTAGTCTTCGACGAGACCTACACCTTATCTTGGGGTGGGCTTCGCGCTTAGATGCTTTCAGCGCTTATCCCTTCCATACATAGCTACCCGGCGGTTCAGCTGGTGCCAAAGCCGGTAGACCAGAGGTATGTTCAGCCCAGTCCTCTCGTCACGTGCTCGCTTCGCTCGCACTACGCGATGCAAATCTACTAATGCATGCGAATGCCGCGAATTGCGAATCCCTTGTCGCCAAGGGCGTAGACTATATCTTCTTCCGACTGTAGCTTTTTAAGCCACAACTGGAAGTCGGCGTATTATGGTGGTTCAAAAAACCACCATCCGGCCCATTCGGGCCAAGTCGTTACGGGGTCACTAGGACTTCCCACGGGGTCGCCTTTAGTTCGTTTCTCCAGCAACCGCGGACTGTGCGGCCACTGCGAATCTAAAGGTTTCTCCGTTATTAGCCGAATTGTCATCACGCATTACTGCGTGAAGTAGCAATGTTGTTTACTAGGGCCAACTCCCCTCAAGTGTTAAAACGCCTGTAACAGATAGAGACCGACCTGTCTCACGCATTCAGATATCAGACATCGGATTTCAGATGTCAGATATTTTTCCGCTATTGCTAGCGGGATTGGACTATACCACTAACCTCGCGAAGCGAGGTTAATCGACGTGTTAATCCGACATAACGTCGGACTCCAGCCGCTTTCGCGACTAAGTCTCTACGGGGTTATTTAGATTTGATACTTTTTCGCTTCTGCCAAGAACCATTCCTCATCCTTTCCGGACAACCCGCGATATGCTTTATCAAGCTCATTGCGTAAGCTTTCTGTTTTTCTGAACATTCTCTGAAATTCTGCTAATTGATTGATAAGTTGTTGCTTGCGTTCTTCGGTTAGCTCACTTTCTGGCAGTGTCGGTATTCGTTCGTTCCCGTTCCCATTCATATCTTTATTTCTTAATTTCTTATTTCGACCTAATAACTTCCCTCGGTATTATCCTAATACAACCAGGTCTGATTGTAAAGGACTCCACCGATATGAGTCGATTTTCTTGCTTTGCGATCCATCGGACGAATGATGAATTTTAGTGCAAAGCTTCACTCCAAGAGATTGCTCTCTTGGGCCGCCGTGTTTTGATGTCTCCTCTCGGGTTCTTCCGCGTCAGTCCGCGTTTAGTCCGCGTCTGTCCGCGTCTCGCCTTCAGCGAGAAGTTGACGGTCTGAACCCAGCTCGCGTGCCCTTTTAATTGGCGAACAGCCAAACGCTTGGGAGCTTCTCCACCCCCGCGCTAGGGCGAGCCGACATCGAGGTGCCGAGCGAAGTCGTCGATAGGGACTCTCGGACTTCACCAGCCTGTTATCCCCGGAGTAGCTTTTATCCGGTGTCTCCGGCCGTTCTATAAAGAGCCAATGCAGAGCATTGGCACACTAAGCACCGCTAATATAAACACTAAATACCACTAAACCAATCCATAAAAACATGTTTGTGGTACTTCGTCTTATATTCGTGGTAATTCGTGTGTCAGTGCTCCGCACTGACATAGCCGTCGGGTCACTAAGTTCTGCTTTCGCATCTGCGCGGCTTGTAGGCCTTGCAGTTAAGCTGGCTTGTGCCTTTACACGTCCTGCCCGATTTCCATCCGGGCTAAGCCAACCTTAATAAACTCCTCCGTTACTCTTTTGGCATGTTGTTACTTCGTAACAACTGACTACGAAATTACGAATTAGTACGAATATACGAATCCGAAAAACGAGTCGTTATTACGTGGGCCGAGCGTTTCCGTCGACCTCTCCATATCACTATGGAGTTCGGACTATATCATCCTCCGACAAAAATCGGAGGCCATCGTGTAGTCTCTGAGGGGTCAACCCAGCACTTAAGTAAGCGCTGGACGACTTCCCTGCTGATTGTCCCAATATAAAATCGGGATGTTCCAGCATATAGATGATTTTTCATATTGCATTGCTGCAATAAGTCCCCCACAATCGACATTCTCGACATTCGTCGAGCAGTAACAGAGATCGATTGTTCGCAGATTATGAACTGTCCGCGTAATTCCGCGTCCAGTCGGCGTTAGTCTGCGCTTTGAAGGAAAACGCCCCATTTAAACTGCCTACCAAGCACTGTCCCGGTTGGGTTTCCCCGCTCTTGTTACAACGTGTCAGGTATCATGCGCCAAGCGTCATGAAGCCCGACTGAATCTACTCAAATTTTTGGATTTGACAAGCAATTTAATTTATGCTAAGATACAGACAGAACACCCAGGAGGTGACATATGTTCATTGTGGTGCCTGTTTTAGCTATACAAATAGACACGGGTTCCGGTTTCCTCGCCAGTAAAATTGTTTCTTACGAGCTGCCACCAGTAGGACCATTCGCAACAGCAGCCGAGGCGGACGAGTGGGGTAAAAATTTCGAGAACGCGTCAGTGTCGCACGAACGTGCGAGAAGGCTATATTGCCATCCTCAAGCATACGCCGTCTACGAGATCGATCGCCCAACTTCACCTCAGGCCACCCTATACAACGCCGTTAAGGTGGCTGTAAGACAACACTCTCCGGCAATACTAGGGTAAAGTAGCGATATTTTCACATGAACGTCGGCTCTCCGGCGTTCATTCTTTTTAAATCCAAAAATTTGAGTAGATTCTTTTTTTTCTTCAATACCGCTCTTGTATGTGGGAGCGGCATTTTCGTGTTTGGTTTACAGTTTTTAAGAAGCTTTCGGAGCTCCGACGGGCTTGGTCTCGAGTGAAACGAGAGCCGTCGGAGCGAGAAGCAGGGCCGATTTGCCGCTGGAGCAAATCGAGCCCGGTTCTTAAAAACTGCAAACCTAAACACTGTCCTAACAAGAGCGGGGTCCCCAACTGGTTAGTCGCTAAAACTTTGAAGATGGGTGTTTCATTGTCGGATCCACGCTCCCCGAAAGGAACGCTTCAAATCCTACCCACTACGCTACGCATCAAAGCCCTAGAAACAATACCAAGCTGCAGTAAAGCTTCCGGGGTCTTTTCGTCCCGCTACAGGTATCCAGCGTCTTCACTGGAATCGCATTTTCACCGAGCTTGCCTCTGA
>JBBUGM010000005.1:0-10497 GCA_038077975.1 Patescibacteria group bacterium | reverse complement strand
TGAGTGTAATAGTTCCGCGGCAACCCATGTCCACATAAGCGCTCCAAGCTGTGATGGTTTTTAATCCGATGTTCAAAAAAATTGTTTATTTTTTAATTGCCGTCGTAATAGTCGCCCTCTTGGGCTGGCTTGGGACATCATTTTTTAGCAATGGAGGCGATGGTGAAAAAAGTATTGGTCCCGAAGAACAGTTATCGCCGGCCGATCTGCCGTCTACAGAAAAATTGGTGCGAGGAGTGCTGGGCGAGAAAATTGCGCTCGGTACGTCCGACGGCATAGTCGAAGTTAGAGATTTTTACAAAGACCCGGCAGTATTTGCGATAGAGGAAGAGGATTTTATGCTCGACATAAGAGCGAATTATTATATCGCCTATCACAGATTACAAAGCAGTTTTGAAATAGTCATAAAGCAATCTCCGGTCGAGTCGGCGCGCGCCAATGCCGAATTGTGGTTAGTTGATTACCTTGGCATAACGCAAGAAGATGCTTGCAAGCTGAAAGCTCTAGTAACCGTGCCTATTACGGTCGATCAAAATCTCGGAGGCCGTTCATATCCCTTAAGTTTTTGTAAGTAAACCGCATTGGGGAAAACGGCTTTTGCTAAATCGGTGAATCAGGAGTTAACATAAAGTAAATCCATGTTCCGTCTTTCACTATTGCTTTCTCTATATGTATCCGGTTTCCTGGGCAAAGCTTTTGCGCAGGGTGGTGGCACGCAGGGTAGCGTGACGCTCTACGACCCGCTTAATAAAAGGACCTTTGTGCAGGTAACGGAGAGTATTATCAAATTTATCTACGATATTTCCATTCCGCTTGTCGCCATTCTTGTCCTTTGGGGCGGATTTCAGATGATAACTTCCGGCGGCAGTCCGGAAAAGTTTTCCGCGGGCAAGAAAACCATCCTTTATGCCGCGATCGGTTTCGCCGTCGTCATTTTTGCGGGCGGCGCGGTTGCGCTTATAAAAAGCTTAGTTGGCGTAAACTAAAAGAGTAGTCGCCGATAATGCGAATCTAGAATTTCATAAATAACGCGAATAATAAATCAAAAAGGCATTTTATATGAATACAGTTCTCAAATATCTTTATTTTGTTTCAATTGTCGTTTTTATTCTTGCGCAGTTTATGCCGTTCGTTTCTGTTTTAGCGCAGGTCGACGCGCAGGGTAACAAGGTCGGAAGTAATGTTGGTTGTCCGCCGAATTGTCCGCTCACGGTAGACAAAGTTATAACTACTTTGTGCACGATAATGAAGTGGCTGTTCTGGATACTGATAGTTCTTTCCGTCGTCATGGTCATCATCGCCGCGTATATGTATGTAACTTCAAGAGGTGATGCCGAGAGTGTGAGCAAGGCGAATAAAACAATTCTTTACGCCGCGATCGGAGTCGCCGTCGCGCTTTTTGCGAAGGGAATGCCCGCCATCATCGGTTCGTTTGTGGGAGTAAGCGGAGTTGATCTGCCATCGCAGTGCAACTAGGGGTGATTTATTCCCTGAGTCTGTTGAAGGGCGAGCATCCGTATATCTGTAAGCCATCTGTAATCCGTAGCCAAATTGGCGCAAACCTGGAAAATATGCTACAATTCAGAAAAGGTCGATTTTTGCTATATCATCAGCATCAATCAGCAATATCGGCATTTATCGGCGTAGCCGGCGTAATTGCTGGCACAAAGTTTGAGCGCTGATTTATGCGGATTTGAGCGGATTTATGCAGATCGATTCAATTCAATGAAAGACACAATGTTGAAATTGGCTCTCCGCGGCTCCCTTCTTTTGCCTTTTGCCGCGTGGGCGCAAGGCACGGGGGGCACGGGGGGCACCGGAGATGGTCCGCCGGAACTCCCAGAGGGAACGATTCAGAGCTACGGCGATGTTGAGAGCTTGCTCTTGACTGTCGCGAACTGGATCTTCGGCATCTTGATACTTCTCGCCGTCGTCTTCGTTTTGGTTGCGGCCTTTAGGTATTTGACCGCCGCCGGAGACCCGGAGAAGGTAAAGAGCGCTTCGAACACTTTGATCTATGCTGCCATCGCCGTCGCCGTCGCGCTTCTTGCGCGCGGTATCCCGGCCTTGGTTGGAAGCTTCTTTGGAACTACGGTTACAGTTCCATAGAACGGATAGATTCTCAATCGAATTTTATTCTAAAGCCCCGCTTCTTGCGGGGCTTTAGCGATGTGGCTTGCCCCAACACCAAAGGATGGCAGATTTTTAGCTACGCATCGGAAATTTCGAAGAGATTATAATATATTATTCATCCCCAATTTGTGAGTGGCATTTTCTTTGGTGTGGGGGTATATTAAAAACATGAAATCCAGCATCAAAAACAGCATCGCTTTCGCCGCTTGTCGCCCTAGCACAGGGAACGGGTGGAACAGGAGGCACTTCTGGCGGCCCCCCGGAGCTTCCCGAGGGAAGCATTCAGAGTTACGGCGATGTGGAGAGCGTGATTATTACAGTTGGCAACTGGATGTTCGGCCTCTTGATCCTCCTCGCGATAATATTCATTTTGGTTGCGGCGTTCAAATATTTAACCGCCGCCGGCGACCCGCAAAAAGTTAAAGATGCTTCGGGCTATGTGATCTACGCGGCAATAGCCGTGGCAGTCGCCCTGCTCGCGAAAGGCATCCCGGCTTTGGTTGGAAGTTTCTTTAATACGACAGTTACGGTTCCATAGGTGAACATAGTTTTCGTTGTACGTTGTCGAAGCTCGTTTCGTAATTCGGTCACGTTGAACGTAAAACTAAAACCGATACGCGCATCGAAACCGTACACCGTTTAACGCAGCAGATATTGCAATATTAGCTACAGCGTGCTATAATCTAAGCATCGGAATATAAGGTCGAATTTAAAGAAATATATGAACAAATTCTTATTGAAATCGGGTTTCGGAGGATTAAAAGGAAAAGCGGCTCTTGCCCTGCTTGTTCTTCCGGTCATGGTTTTTGCGCAAGGTGGTGGAGGTACGACAGTCGGTGGAAATCAACCGCCGCCGATTCCTGCCTCCCCTGGATCAGGTTTTTGCGATGTAATTAGGATTTTAAGTATTGCCACGCGCTGGCTTTTCTGGATACTGGTAATTCTTACGATCGTCTTTGTTTTGATCGCGGCTTTCAAGTATCTGACATCTGCGGGCGATCCTGGGAAGATAGGCGAGGCATCCAAAACTCTTATTTACGCGGCAGTTGCCATTGCCGTCGCTCTTCTTGCTACGGGGGTTCCTCTGATAGTCACTAATCTTTTAGGGATAACGCCAGTTGTTCTAAACTGTCCTGTCTTACCGGGGACTGTGTTGTAGGCATTTCGGACGGCGGCCGCAATTCTTGCTTGTTTCGGTCAGAAATTTAGTCGCTGTTTTCCAAGCCCCGTTTTTCGAAAAACGGGGCTTGGGTTTTCTCCGCTCGTCCTACTCGCGGAGGAAGGTAACCTAGAAGATTTAAGTAATTATTTGTAGATTCGCATGCGATTTGTAGTTTCGCATTGCTTGCGTCAGCAAAAAAAGACCCCGCGCTAAGGTTTGAAAACCTTTTGCGTGGGGTCACATGGATGAGGCGCGGATCCGCTGCTAGTCCTCGTCTCGCTTTTCGGGACGGAATCGGGGATACGCCTTCGTAATGCGTTCAGGCATGACGCGGACCGTTATCTGGATATCCCGGCCGTCTTCGAGCTCAAAGGCGACCTGGTGCATACCGGGAGAAAGCTCCAGAATTCCATTCCAGAAGCCGTCATAGTCGTCTGCTATGCCGATTTCTCCGCCGTCAATCGAAACAACAGACCTTTTGACGAGCTTCAAGTCTTTCTTTTCGATCAACTTGAAGTTGAACTTCACCCCGGAAATGCTGTAGTTGCCGTAATAGTTGTCGTAGACGCGGTAGCCGCCGTATTGCCTGTACCCGCGGTTGTAGTCGTAGTCGCCCGGCTGCCCCGGTATCAGAATCTGCGCTTCGGCGGACCCGGAAGTCACAAGCAGAGCTATCACAGCCACAACGAAAATCAGGATTTGCTTCATCTCACTCCTCCTTGGTCAAGAATTTGATTGCTTTTGTCCTACGGACATTATAGCACCTTTTGACATATCTTGTCAAGTGTGGTATAAAGGGCATCCTTAACAAGTCCTAAATCCACCCCCGAAGTGCAATTTCCCCCGCCGGGGATTTTTTGTTTGTGAATAGATTGCGCTCGACCATGATTTCTTTTGGCGTCGCGTAGTTGAGGGACTTTCTCGGCTTTCCGTTCAGGATTTCGATAATCGTCTTTACATCATCATCCGAATATTGGGCAAGGTCAACGCCTTTGGGGATGAACCTCCGGATCATCTTGATCCCATTTTCGACGCCGCCCTTCTGCCACGAGCTGTAGGGGTCGCAGAAGAAACCAGGAACGACGATGGTTTCGTGCTCGCGGTTCTCGATGCCGTTGTCGAGCGAGATGCTTGCGGCGTTTTGATTTTGCATCATCTCGTTCACGCCAGCCGTGAACTTCCTTGGCGCCAGAGACGATATTTTCCTCGCGTCAAGGTATTTCGCTTTCCGTTCGTAGACGACGGCGAGCGCGGCCTTGCTGCCTGTTTTCTTCCCCGATACCATCGTGTCGCCTTCGTAATGCCCGTAGCGGGTGCGATTCGTCGCGCCCAGGGGGCGATGTTCAATGCCGATTCGATGAGGAATCATCTGCTTTTTCGGCGCTTTTTCTTTTCTTCGCCTTGCGTAATATCGTCCGGAATAGAGATACGGACACCAGCGCTGGCCGTACACCGTTCGTAGCCATTCGTAGATGGCCGTCTTTGAAGCATAGAACGGCTCGCGGTCGCGCTTCATCCTTCCCGATATCTCATCCGGACCCCAGCGGCGTTTGATCCTTCGGACGATGTAGCGCCGCAACGCATTGTCTTCGTTGATACGCTTTCCTTGATATTTGGCGTATTTTCTCCGCAGATACGCTTTGTGCTCCGCCACGCCCGCCTCATAGCGGGCGTTTTTGTTCTTGATGTTTTTCTTCTTCCGGTATTTCCTTCGGTTTCTTGATATTTCTCTGGAAATGGTTGAAGGGTCGACCTTGAGAATCCGGGCTATTTCTTCCTGGCTTGTTCCGGCATCCCGCAGGGCCTGGAGCCGGTCTCTGTCGGCTTGGGAGAGGTGCCGATATGACCCCATGTTGTGTTTCTTCGGCATAGATCAATTTTCGCCGAAAGAAATTGCACTTCAAAACGGAATCCTGGACAAAACTGAAAAAGGAGTGTTTGATGAGAAACCTGCTTGCGATCCTCTTGCTCTTGGTTTTCGTTTCGCCTGTTTTGGCCACGGAACTGCCCACAACCACCGCAAAACTGCCCGACGGAACGGCAATCACGATCCCTAATCCGTATGTAGCCGATCCCGGGCTCGCTTACTCCAGTGCACTAGCGTTAAATAATGGCCAGATTGACATCGTAGATAAAAGCGCGGAACGTCCGGACAATATTGTTGTCGGCCGCGTCGATACCTATGGCGCACTCAATGCAGATGCAAATGCCTTTTGGATCATCTTGCTTCTTTTTGCGAAAGGCAACGATGCTCCGGCACAGGTTGTCTAGACGAACAATCAAGTTGCTTACATCGCGCTCTTTCTCGAAAACGGCACCGCCATTGCAGTGAAAGCCGCGGAAATGGATACGGCTTCTGGAAAATTTAAGCCCCTAGAAGGGACGATTGGAGATATCGAGCCGATTCTCGAAAACGAAGTATGCGTTGGCCTGCGCTTCTACTTTGAGTACGACGGCAAGCGCATCGCCGAACGCGTGTACAAGTTCAGCAATTAAATCGGCACAAAAAAAACTAGCCGAGCGGCAAACGTCGCTCGGCTTTTTCTTTGCTTGCTTTCGAATCCCATTCGTAGATTCGGATGAAATTTGTAGCTTGGGATCGCTTGCGTTAGCGAAAATTTTGCGATACAATACGGGCAGCATCGGTTGGGAGGTAGTCCAGCGGCAGGACGCGGGACTTTGAATCCCGGAACGAAGGTTCGAATCCTTCCCTCCCAACCAAAAGTTTCCGGTGCGGGCGTAGCTCAATTGGCAGAGCACCTGACTTTTAATCAGGGGGTTGGGGGTTCGATGCCCTCCGCCCGCACCATCACATTTTTGAAAATCTCGGCGTCCCCGTAGCTCAACGGACAGAGCGAAGGACTTCTAATCCTTAGGTTCAGGGTTCAAATCCCCACGGGGACGTCAACACAAAAGCCACGCTAACGCGTGGCCATTTTCTTTGTGCCGCGGGTCAGAATCGAACTGACGACTCCTGGTTCTTCAGACCAGAGCTCTACCACTGAGCTACCGCGGCATTTTTTTAGTTTATATATCATAACAAAAAATGCAAGAATCCTTAACAAAAAACACCCTCGCTACGGCGAGGGTGTCTAATTATTTATTGAAGCATTTTTTCAAGTTCTTCTTCCATCTGTCGCGTCGCTCGTTCAAGCGCCACGGTAATGTCGCGGTTTATCGCGTTGAAATCTTTTAAAAGCAGGGTTTCGGGAGAATGATTCTCATAAAGTGGGATTATGCACGGGATCTTCTTCTCGGCGCCCCGAGGTTTTTCGAGAAACCGGCCCAAGATCGGCAACTTACCGATAAACTGTTTAAGTAGGCCCTTTACCTGTGGATCGCTCAAGCGCTCGTTTAATTCACTATTCAAGGCGGTGATCCTTTCTTCGCGTTCGAATATATCCTGCCAATATTTCACCTCGAACGCATCGCGGTCTCGAAGCGTGGCCGCGGATACACTCGCGGCTTTCTCGAGCCAGGGGAAATGCTTGTTCAAAAAATCATTTTTTGTAGGTGGATTTCTGTAGCGCTGCGGGTAGGGGAAAAGCACAAATATCGTGTCGCATCCCGCTTCAACCGCGCCGCGTAGCGAAATGAATCCTCCGTCGTAGTAAAAACGCGCGCCAACTTTAGTTTCGGAAAAGATCGGCACCAAACTGGCGGACGCGACAACCGCATCCTTGAGTAAAGACGGGTTGGCGATAACGCTGGGATCGCGATTCGATATCGCCGTATGCTCCTTGGTGTCGCTATCGAATACAAAAAGGTCGAGCCTGGCCGGAGAATTGACGGATTTCACCGGATCGAAATGTTTTGCAAGCTCCACGAGTGGATCATTATCCAAAATAGAACCGGAATTCCAAAAGTGCAGTTTTTTGTAGGAAAAGTCGAAAACAGAAGCTGGTCCCTTCTTTTCGACCGCTTTCCAGGAAGCAGTCATGTAGTCGAGCAACGGTTCGTAATCTTCCGGCTTGTGCGCCTCGGACGATCGCGCCAACATGAACGCAGAAACGGAAACCGCGCCATAGTAGCGGACCATAAGCTTGTATCGGGCGAGAAGGTGGAGCAGGGGGATCAAAAATCCCAAGACGGCCACGCCGCGGAAACCGCCACCCGACGCCACAATGCCGATTTTGCCGAAAAATTCCGCAGGGTCTTTCACGGCGCCTCCGCATAATCAAAAATACTAAGGTCATTAAAGCAAACTTGCTTGAAAAAATCAAATTTTCTGGTATTGTGTTCATTAGCAATCTTCACGGAGGAATAACTTGAAAGCAACACTGCTCGCTGGCGTCAAAAAGGAAAATCTGACGGGTATACTGCCCGATCTCGAGTTGGTCCCGCTTGACCAGCCGCCCGACGTGATCTTCGTGCGCTCGGACAAGTTTGATATCCCGCAATCGGTTTTTGCGATCTGCCGCGCAGGATCAGGCACAGACAATATAGACCTTGCGCGGTGCAATGAAAACGGCATTGTCGTCTTTAACGCATCTGGCGCAAACGCAAATGCGGTAAAAGAGTGGGTCGACTGGGGAATAAAAACCGCTGCAAGAAAAATGCACTTGGTCCTAGAATTTGTCCAAGCGCATCGCGACAAAAGCCGTGACGAATTGGAAAAAGAGAGATCGAACTTTGTCGGCGCGGAAATCGCCGGCAAATCAATCGGGGTAGTTGGAGTCGGCGAAGTTGGGCGACTCGTAATTACTTCCTGCCTCGACGACGGAATGAAGGTTTACGCTTACGATCTCTTCTCTAAGGACAAAAATTTTCGTGGAGCGCAAAAAGTCGCTAGTATAGAAGAATTGGCACATTGCGATTTCATTTCGTTCCATTGTTCCCTCACTGAAAAAACAAGGGGGCTTGTCAACGAAGCGTTCCTGCACAAGATGAAGCCTGGCTTTATCTTGATCAATACCGTTCGCCACGAACTTGTCGATGCGCAGGCGCTAGCCGCAGCCCTTGAAGATTGCAGAGTTGGCATGTATGTTAGCGATTTTCACGACCCCGATCTTGCTTCTCGATTCCCCGACCGCGTGATAACCACGCCTCACATCGGCGCATCAACCAAGGAGGCGGAGCAAAACGCCCAAGAGCTCGTAGCAAGGCGATTCGCAAGCTTCTGGACAACCGGCACAATTGACAATTCCGTCAATTTCGAGACTTATCGGTCTAACCAAAGAAACGGGAATTGCCGTTTCGTGATCGTAAACCGAAATGTCCCAGGAATGGAGCATAAAATCAAAGGCGCGATCGCCGAAGTCGGATACAATATCTGCCGCTCACACGACGAAAGCCCGACAGACCTGCCTCTTGGCTATAACATTATCGACATCGACAACGCCGACGAAAAAGTCGACGAAATCGTGCAAAAAATTTCCGCAATAGAAGGCGTAAAGAAAGTACGCGTGATCCGTTAAAATTACAACGCCCCGACCAGCAGTCGGGGCTTTTGTCTGGACAAGCGAATGCGGAAAAGCTAAAGTGATTCTCGATGCCCATTGAGGATCGAGAAAACAAAAAAATCCCGGGAGAACTGAATGACCTTTTGCGCAGCAATGAATTAAAAGAGGGTGAGGCCATGACGATGATGGGATTCCGCGACAACATTCAACGCCTTCTTGACCATGGCTTCGACGACAAATTGACGCTAACCGAGATCGAAAAACAGCTCAAAAAAATCAACGATCCGATTCTCGAACCGTACGGAGAAACAATTCGAACTCTCCTGGAGCACTACGGCGACTCCGAACCTTTGGGCTTCTCGCCAGATTTGACCCTGCAGAGTGCCATGCGACGCCTTGAACTCAACGCGCTTGCCCGCGAAAATCCGAAAACATACGAAAGGGTTCAGGAGGTCGTAGCCGAAGCCGCGGCAGCAGAACATCTCGAAGAACTCGCTCGCGCGCTTGAAAAACTTTCAAAAACCAGCGGAATTACGCCGCAAACAACCCTCGGTGAAGCAAGTGAAAGATTAAGTAATACTTTGAGCGAATTTGATCTGGCTGATAAAATCCAAAACGCGGAAGAACTCTCTGAAGCCAGGGAGGCAATTAAAGAGCTTCTTCATGTGGAAAATGGCCCGATCGAGCTTACGCCTGGCGCAACACTTGGAGAAGCCATTGAAAAACTTTTTGACTTGGCGCTTTGGCTAAGAAAAAGCCACATGGAAGGCCAGCTGGACAAGTTATAGATTTACGAAATTGTGCGCGCTCAAGGATTTGAACCTTGGACCCCTGCTGTGTAAAAGCAGTGCTCTACCACTGAGCTAAGCGCGCATATTCAGTTTTGTCGGGCTGCCCGGATTTGAACCGGGACTAAATCCTCCCAAAGGACTCGTGCTACCGTTACACTACAGCCCGCGACCTTTAAATTATCGCATTTTTATTTTATAATCAATGCGCAAGCCCCCGTAGCTCAATGGACAGAGCAACGCTCTTCTAAGGCGAGGATGCGGGTTCAATTCCTGCCGGGGGCACCACTCAGGGCGCGGTTCTGGATGACCTTGGTCGTCGACTTGCATAGACGACCTAGGTTGCCACAAGCCAAAACAGGTCACTCTTGCTTTACTAAGCTGATTAAACAAGTTAGAATGATAAAAATCATGAAAGAGGTATTTCATAAAAATTTCCATATTCTTGAAAGCGTTCCGCCAGGCGAGGGCAATAGAAAAAAGATGTTTATTTTGGAAACATGGAAGCCGTCTCAAGACATATGGCTTATTGGTTGTGCTATTGGTCTTCTTTGTGTCAAAAGCGATAATTTTGAAATATACCTTGCAGTATCTAAAAATCCGGAACTCGAACCTAGAAAATACCTTGTCGGTCTTAAAAAAGACTGGCTCTTCTACCAACAGCGAGATGTATACACTTACTCCACAGGCATCAACGATCTTATGAGTTATCAGTTCTTGCCAGAGGGGAACGGTTTTCTCATAAAAAAAGATGAGCCGATTTATATAAAAGTGGGGGCCGTGAATCTTACAATCGGGCCGGCAGAATACGACGCATTTTGTAATCTCTACTACACGCTCGCATAAGCGTATGACCGAGGTGCTTCAGGGGGAAGGTGAAAGAGTCCTCAAAAACGCTTGTTGGGCTTGATCCACAAAGGTTCGAGACCGCAGTAGCGCGCACAAACCAAGAAAAACATCGGCTCGAACCATATTTTAATTTTGGGGGAAGAAAATTTTTTAATCCAATACA
>JBBUGM010000004.1:0-34585 GCA_038077975.1 Patescibacteria group bacterium | reverse complement strand
TGTAGGAGCCGCTATCGCGGCAGTGATTCTCTTCGGTTTAAAAGAGGGGATCGATTTAACGGGATGAACAATATGGCAATTCCGGGCCGGAGAAGGCATCGACATTTCTGTCGTTGAAGAAACTTTTCGCGCGGAGCTTGCACTGCCGGATGTCCGCGCGAGCATCGATCCGGGGACGAATACATTTTTTACAAGAACTCCGGCGATAAACGAAGCCGACCACCAAAAGTTTTTGGCGATACTTAAAGGAAAGTTCTCCGGTTTTGAGGAGTTAGGATTCCAGTCGATCGGCCCTTCTGTCGGGGCGGAACTTAGAAACAACGCGATTTGGGCGATAGCGCTTGTTCTGGTCGGCATCTCTTTGTATATCGCTTTTGCTTTTCGTAAGGCATCGAAGCCCGTAAGCTCGTGGAAGTATGGCTGGGTTGCCTTGATCACTCTTCTCCACGATGTTGCTATTCCTGCCGGCATGCTCGCGCTTCTCGGATATTTCATGCACGTTGAGATAGATACGAACTTCATCGTCGCGCTCTTGGTCGTCATGGGATTTTCCGTGCACGACACGATAGTCGTTTTCGACCGCGTCAGGGAAAACTTGCTGCTCTCCCGCGTCAAGCTGAATTTCGAAAAAACCGTGAACGACAGTGTCAATCAAACAATGGCTCGATCGATAAACACTTCTCTCACTCTTATTCTTGTGCTTATCGCCCTTCTTTTTGCCGGTCCCGAGGGCTTACGCTACTTCATTCTTACCCTGCTTGTGGGAACGAGCGTTGGCGTTTATTCGTCTATTTTTGTCGCCAGTCCGCTACTCGTAGTTTTCGGAGGGAAGCAAATCAAGTAGCGACATTTTTGCACTCTGTGGCGTCTTGTCCCCGCACCTTTTGCGGATCGCTTCGCTATATTTCTAAAAATCCGCAAAAGGTGCGGGGTTGACAATAAAAAGGAGCCATATTACAATTGGAGGCAATATGCGGCAACGGTTTTTGCCCTATAGCCGGTGGGCTTGCATAAAAAATCGATATATGGTACAATTAGGGCAATCTAAATAGATACCCAAAAACAACCCATGTCTCCCGCCTTAAACAAGCCATTTGAAGCTCTCTTCGAAGGCCTTTTACCCAAGCAAAAAGAGGTTATTTTCGGCCGTTTTGGGCTCGACAAGGGTGGCGAAGAAAAGACGCTTGCCTCGATTGGCGAGAAGCTTAATTTGACGAGAGAACGCGTACGGCAGATCGAAAAATCTGCCCTTGATGTCATAAGAGATGCCGCGGCGAAGAGCGCGATCGTCGCCCAGCTTTTGTCGCGCGTCAAAAGAGAAATTTCGGCTGTCGGCGGAGCGATGGGTAAAGAAGAACTTTTGAAAACCATCTCCGGCTCGTTCGGCGGGCAAAAGATCAACCACCTTGACTTGCTCTCCGAAGCGACAGGGGCTTTCCACGCCCATCCCGAGGATGATCGTTTCCGGGCTTTTTATTATCTGAAGAAGGAAGACCTTAAGAGCGCGATGGATTTCATCGACGGCTGGAAGAATTATTTGAACCAGAACAAAGAAAAAGTGCTTTCCGGCTCCTATCAGGACCATTTTAAGAACTTCATCCGTTCCCGCAATCTGGAAAGAAAGATCGCGGACAATTTTTTGCATCTTTCAAAGCTCATCCACGAGAACGCCTACGGCGACATGGGACTTGCCGCTTGGCCGGAGATCAGGCCGGCAACGACCCGCGACCGCGCCTACCTTGTTTTAAGAAAAAAGGGTGAACCGCTCCATTTCGAAGAATTGACGAAAGAAATAAATGAAGCGAAGCTTTCGCCTCAACTCGCGCTCGCGCCGACCGTTCACAATGAATTGATCAAAGACACTAGGTTCGTGCTTGTTGGCAGGGGAACATACGCTCTGCGCGAGCAGGGTTATGAACCAGGCATCGCCCGCGATGTCATTAAAAGGATATTGAGGAAGAATGGACCCTTGGGCCGCGATGAGATCGTGGAACTGGTCAACAAGGAAAGGTTCTTGAAACCGAACACGATCGCCATCAATTTGCAGAGCAAAAGTCATTTCGAGCGTACGTCTGACGGGAGGTATCGGGTAAGGGAAGCGTAAGAGCGACTTGTTTCCGCACCCCCCAGTCCTTTAAAAACTTGCTACAATTTAAGTAATGGAGATCATCCAGCTCTTGGAGCAAACGTTTTTGGGTTTTTGGGAAAGCGTTAAGGCCGTTTGGAGCCAGGTTTGGTGGTTCGCCCTGCCACTCATGGCATTCTTCGTGTTTTGGGAATTTTGGGTGCTCTACCTCCAATTTAGATTTATAACCCGCATCAAGTGGGTTCTTTTGGAGATCAAAGTCCCGAAAGGCGTCTTAAAAACTCCGAAGGCGATGGAGCAGATCTTCGCGGCCGCGCACGCCCCGTATTCCTACGGATTACGCTTTGCGGAAAAATATTGGGAAGGCATTGTCGAGTACTGGATGTCTTTTGAGATAGTCGGCCGTGCCGGTGAAACGCATTTTTATTTACGCCTGCCGAAACAGTTCCGCAATCTGATGGAATCGGCGATCTACGCTCAATATCCGGCAGCCGAGATCACAGAAGCGGAGGATTATGTGCGAGCAATGCCGAAGATTTTGCCGAACAAGGCAACGGAACTTTACGGCTACGAAATAATCCTTCGCCAGCCGGAATATTTCCCGATAAGGACATATCCGATGTTCGAAGAATCCGTTGAAGAACGGAGAGTGGACACAATCGGCGCACTCCTAGAGACAACCTCAAAACTGAAGAGTGACGAGCAAATTTGGATTCAAATTCTTTGTCGGCCGACGGGCGATGATTGGAAAAAAAGAGGGGAAGCCGCCGTCGCCAAAATGACCGGCCTCGATGAAAAAAAGAAAAAGGAGTCATGGTTCCCGGGACTCGGTCTTTCCGTCGGAGAAATCGCGCGCGCGCCTTTCGAACATCCGTCCGAAGAAATCCAAAAAAAGAAAGATGACTCCAAATTTAATTTCAGAATGCTTTTGCTCACTCCCGGACAAAAAGAAGCGCTCGAAGGCATTGAGCGCAAGATCGCGAAGCTTGGATTCGAAACAACCATCCGCTGCGTATATTTAGACAGCCGCAACGCTTTCAGCCGCGACAATGTCGCCGCGATGACCGGTTACTTCCGCCAATTCAACACGCAGAACATGAATCTTTTCAGGCCGGACAAGAAAACTATGACAGGATCCGTCCATGGCCTCTTTAAGCCAACACGGTTAAACTGGCGCCGCCGTTTGATTTTTGAAAAATACAGGGATCTTCTTTTCAATAGACACAAACACGTCTTGAACATTGAGGAGCTTGCCACAATTTATCACTTCCCGATTCTGGGAGTGGAACCGGGCGCGCTTGAAAAAATAGAATCGCGCAAAGGCGGCCCGCCGATGAGATTGCCGACTGTGGACTAAAACATGCCCAAAGAAATCAAAGAAATAGCGCCTATCGGTTATTGTAATTTCCGCAATCAGCGGACTAAATTCGGCATCAAAGTTGATGACCGTCGCCGCCACGTCTACGTGATCGGAAAAACAGGCGTGGGCAAAACCACTCTCTTAGAAAACATGGTCATCGCCGACATCCAAGCCGGGCGCGGGGTCGGCATCGTCGATCCACACGGAGAATTTGCGGAAAAGATGCTTGATTTCATCCCGGAAAACCGCATTGAAGACGTTATTTATTTCAACCCGGCGGATACGGACCACCCGATCGCCTTTAACCCGATGGAGCGTGTGAGCGCGGAGTACAGGCACCTTATCGCCTCGGGACTTATGGGGGTCTTCAAAAAGATCTGGCCGGACGTCTGGTCCGCCAGGATGGAATACATTTTGAACAACACTCTGCTTTCGCTCCTCGAATTCCCGAACGCGACGGTTTTGGGCGTCATGAGGATGCTCTCCGAGCCGAACTACCGCAAAGGGGTTGTCGAAAACCTGCAGGACCCGGTTATCAAGGCGTTTTGGGTGAACGAATTCTCGCGTTACAGCCAGCGGTTGGAATCCGAAGCCGTCGCCGCCATTCAAAACAAAGTCGGCCAGTTCGTTTCAAACCCGCTTGTCCGAAACATCATGGGCCAGCCGCATTCGACGCTTAACATGCGGAAAATTATGGACGAAAAAAAGATCTTCATCGCCAACCTCTCCAAGGGGAAGATCGGGGAAGACAATTCCGCGCTCTTGGGTTCAATGCTTATCACTCGCCTTAACCTTGCCGCGATGTCGCGGGTAGATGCGGCGGAACACACAAGAGAGGACTTTTTCCTTTACGTCGACGAATTTCAAAACTTCGCCACGGATTCTTTCGCCAACATTCTTTCCGAAGCCCGCAAATACCATTTGGGCTTGATACTTTCGCACCAATATATCGGCCAGCTCGTTCACGAACAGAATACGCGCGTGCGCGACGCCGTTTTCGGCAACGTCGGCACGATTATTTGTTTCCGTGTCGGAGCGGCAGACGCGGAATTTCTCGAAAAAGAATTTATGCCGGAGTTTCTGCAAACTGACCTGGTCAACCTGGCGAAAGCCCACATTTATACGAAACTGATGATCGACGGCGTGGCTTCTCGTCCATTTTCCGCCGAAACGGTTCCGCCGGCCAAAACACCGCTTGTGGTTTATAAGGACGACATCATAAAAATGTCACGTGAAAAATTTAGCACGCCGCGAGCCATCGTCGAAAAAAAGATCGCAAGTGAGTGGCAGGAAGACAGCAGTAAGGCGATAGAATCCAAGGTGGCGCGGAGGAGCGAGAGGCCACTAGGCGAAGCATTAAGGCGCGACGGTCCGCCCTCACGAAACTATGGTCCGCAACAACATGGCGAAGGCCCGCCGCGCGAATACCGTGAACGCCAGCCCTCGCGCGACTATGGCCCGCCCTCAAGAGACCAAAGTCAGTTTCATCGTGACGACGCCCCTCCTCGAGCATACCGCGACCGTCCACCGTATCGAAGCGAAGGTCCACGTCGAGAAGAGCGAGCGATGCCCAGCATGCGCCCTGCCGAACCGCCCACCACGGCACATCAATCGACAGATCGTCTCGGCCCGCCACCAATCCCTCGAGAGCGACCAAGGTATGAGCCTAAAGCTCCGAAAAAGCCGGATGTAAATATCGACGACTTAAGGAAAGCAATTAGCGCGTCGCTTGGGCAAAACCCATCGGCGCCTGCAAAGGAAGAAACGCGACCAGCGCGACCGGTTCCACCGCCGATCCGGCACAAAGACGCCCATGCGGCAGATAAGGAAACATGGGATGAAGAAACCGAAAATAAAGAAGTTGAAACGAAAAAGCCGTTCTACGTAACCGACGAAGACATTGCCGATGAAGGATCTTCCGGCGGAGAAACCGTATCATTGGAAGAGCTTGCTGAAGCAGAAGCAAAAGGAGACGATTCAGGCAACGAGTAGATGCGATTCGACGTTATTACCATTTTTCCTAAAATTTTCGATTCTTACCTCAAAGAATCGCTTATTAAACGCGCGCTTCAGAAGAACATCGTTGATATTCGCGCGCACGATCTCCGCGACTTTGCCGAAGCGAGACGGGTTAAAGGACGCCTTGATCCGCGCCGAATTGTGGACGACAGTCCATTTGGAGGCGGACCGGGAATGGTTTTAAAAGTTGAGCCGATTTACAAAGCGATTCAAAAGCTAAAACCTAAAACCTCGCACCTAAAAACTCGTGTCATTCTTTTTTCGACACGTGGGAAAAAGCTTGACGCGAAAATCGCGAAGCGGTTGTCGAAGTACGACCGACTTATTTTGATCTGCGGCCGTTACGAAGGCGTGGATGAACGCGTGGCGGAGCATATTGCCGATGAAGAAATTTCAATAGGGGATTACGTACTCTCCGGCGGCGAACTGCCGGCCATGGTGCTTATCGAATCCGTCAGCCGATTTTTACCGGGATTTTTGGGCAAGCGCGAGTCGCTAGAAGAGATCAAGGGTTCGTATCCTGTCTATACCCGACCGGAGGTTTTTGTTCCAAGCGACAAGCGACAAGCGACAAGAAACAAGAAAAAAAGGTGGGTGGTGCCAAAAATTTTTTTGTCCGGCGACCATAAAAAGATCAGCGAGTGGCGCATACGGCACAGGAAAGAAGTATAAAAATCGCCACGCCTCGGAACTTGCGAAACACAAAGGATTATGCTATAATGGCCATGATCCTTGAAAATTGTTTTGCGGCAGCAAAAAGAAAACCTAACCGGCTTCCTCTTTGCTGCCGCAAAGCACGATCCAATGCGACGGCAGGCGGTTGCGTGCCGACCTAAACGCAACAAAACGGAGGTGATCCGTGGAAATAGCAATCTACTGCGACGGTGACTCAGTAACCGAAGAACTCCTGAAGAAATGTGTTGAGGACTCTGGTTCGACTACTTTCCTTTCTTATGGCCCAGCCGTTTGCGGCATGGCGGCGAGGACTGGCGATATCTGGACACTAACCTTTTCCGGCCATAATGTTTCACAGCTGGTACGGACTACACATCGTTTTATGCATGTCCTACGAAAAACCGCGTGTGCCCCCATCTCGATAGAACGGAACTTTTGTGGCGATAGACAGGAAGATCGCAATCTCGATGCCCTTCTAGGGCACATTGATTGGCTCACCGAAGAAATCCGAAAGGCTGCCTCTGACTTAAAAAAAACCAGGAGTTTAATCGGCAATAGAAAATTTGCCGCAATAAGACGGAGACTAGAAGAAGTCTTGGCGGATTGACTCCCTGTAACAGGCGTAGCTTTTGAAGCTACGCCTGATTTTTTTAGAAAAGTATTTCATGAGTGTTATAATGAAGCTATATGACACTTCTCATACGCAACGTCCGCATCGTGGGAGGCGAAAGGGAATATCCGGGGAGCGTTGATGTTTTCATAACCGGGGACAGGATCTCGGCAATCGGCAATTTTCCGACCAAAGGCGCGGACCAAATTTTGGACGGCCAAGGGGCATATTTGAGCCCCGGCTTTATCGACGTCAACACCGACTCCGACCATTATTTGAGCTTGTTCGAACATCCGGCACAGGAAGATTTTTTGCGCCAAGGAGTTACGACCATCATCGGCGGCAATTGCGGCTCGTCCCTCGCGCCTTTGATCTACGGCAGTTTGGAATCGGTGCAAAAGTGGGGGGATATCAGCAAGGTAAACATCGACTGGCACACGATGGAAGAATTCCTCGCTATCTTCGAAAAGCGGCCGCTCGCGGTGAACTTCGGCACGCTTGTCGGCCACGCGACGATAAGAAGGGCGATTGTGGGAGACGACATCCGCGACCTAACCAAAAACGAACTCGCCGTTCTTTCGGAAACCCTGCGCAACGCGATTAAAGAGGGCGGACTGGGAGTTTCGGCCGGTCTGGGATACGTTCACGGCGCGCGAACGCCGTATTCGGAACTCAAAGCCATTGCCGCGATTGCAAAAGAGTACAACGGCGTTTATTCGGCGCACTTGCCGAGGAGCGGACACGAAATATTGGAATCGGTCGAGGAAACGATCAAACTTACCAAAGAGACCGGAGTAAAAACAGAGATCAGCCATTTGATGCCCGTGCAAGGTTTTGAAAAACAGTACGACGCGGTGCTCCAAAAGATCGACGGTCTGCCGAGAGAGATCGATCTCAATTTCGACATTTATCCTTCGGACACGATGGTTTTCCCGATCTACACTTTTTTGCCGGAATGGGCGAAGAGCGGACTCGAAACAATGGTCAAAACTTTAAGCGACGACTGGGGAAGCAAAAGGATACTAAAAGATCTGCCGGAGGTAAGGCCCGACGACTTTATCCTCGCGCAGGCGCCCGGCAATGAATTTTTAATAGGGAGATCGCTTCGGGAGCTTACCGCCATCTACAACGTTGCGGACCATCGCGAAGCGCTTGTGCGCCTTATGGTCGGAACTGGCCTTCGCGCCGTAGTTTTTTATAAAACGGTGAATTATGATCTCGTGCGCAAGGCGATTTTGGGTTCCCGCGCGTTCATCGCTTCGAACGCGGCTAGCTATCCATACTCCGGCAAAGCGTTAAAACCGGAACGAGCGGTTGCCACGTTCCCCAAGTTCCTTGAAATGATCGTAAGGGGCAGAACAATGAGCTTGGAAACTGCGATAAGAAAAATAACCTCCGAGCCGGCGGCCAAATTTGGCATTACGGAAAGAGGACTGCTCAAAGAAGGAAATTTTGCCGACCTTGCGCTTTTTGCCGTCGATGAAAAAGCGGAGACATACGGAAAATGCATCGAGATAAAAGGGGCAATCGTTAACGGGCAATTGGTGATGCAGGAAGGCGTATTCAAAGGGCAGTTTCCCGGAAAAGCACTGAAACACAAGGGGTAAAACATCTAATTTCCAAATTACAAATCACAAGCAAATTCTAATTTCAAAATTCTAAACTCAAAACATTTTTGATTTTGGTTATTTGAATTTTGATATTGTTTGTAATTTGGTGCTTGGGATTTGTAATTTATTTTTATCATTGATTAGAAATCAGAGCAAATTAAGTTCATTAGAAACCTTCATTTATGCTCTTAAAGCCCTCTAAGATCGGTCATCGGCCTGATTATTTCCTGATGGCCGTGGTTTTCATTATTACGGTTTTCGGTCTGGTCATGCTTTCGAGCGCGTCATCAGAGATCGGCAAAGCGCAATTCAACGACAGCTACTATTATATCAAGCACCAAATAACGCGCGGGCTTTCTTTCGGGGTCGTAGGATTTCTACTCGGCTATCTCATTTACTATCAGCGCTGGCGAAAATTCGCTTTGCCTCTCTTAATTTTCGGGCTCATCGGTCTCACGCTCGTCTTTAGCGGCTTAGGCCTTGAAGTGCGCGGCTCGAACCGCTGGGTCAACCTCGGCCCCTTAAGCTTTCAGCCGGGAGAATTAATGAAGCTCGCCTTTCTCGTCTACCTTGCGGCGTGGCTAAGCAACCCCAAAGCCGAGCGGGCAAAAAACTTCGTTGAAGGCCTACTGCCTTTTATGCTTATTTCCGGCCTTGTCGCGGTTCTGCTTTTGCTTCAGCCGGCCACGTCAACGATGGTCATTCTCTTAGGAGCGGGACTTGTAATGTATTTTTCGAGCGGCGCCAAGTTCAAATATATCGCCGGGGCGGTCGCGCTTGGAATATTGGTTTTGGCGGTCGTGATTTACGCAACGCCCTACAGACGCGCGCGTATAATAACCTTTCTGAATCCCGCAGCCGACACCCAGGGCGAAAGTTATCACATCAACCAGGCCTTGATCGCCATCGGCTCCGGTGGCTTAACTGGCGTTGGTTACGGCCAGTCCGCCACAAAGGCAAGTTATCTGCCGACGCCGATCGACGACTCGATCTTCGCGGTCATTGCCGAGGAACTCGGCTTCATCGGCGCCGCTTTCGTCATTACGCTTTTTGCCATGCTCACGATCCGCCTTTTTTGGCTCGCCAAAAATACCAGAGATAACTTCGGCCGTCTGCTTTTGGTCGGCTTTGGCTCCATCATCGCGCTCCAATCTTTCACTAATATGGCGGCGATATCCGGTATCGTGCCTTTAACCGGAGTCCCCCTGCCCTTCATTAGCTTTGGCGGAACTGCGCTCGCGGCGTTTCTGACAATGTCGGGAATGGCATTAAATGTGTCGAAGTACACCTAAAAGTGTACACACTCTAATGGCCACGAATATGAAACTAATAATCACTAATGTTAAAATTTATTCGCGGTACTTCGTTGAATATTCGTGGTATTTAGCGTAAAAGCATGAGCGACAATATAAATATAAAGCGAATACTTTTGACAGGAGGGGGGAGCGGGGGACATGTCTATCCGCTTATTGCCGTTGCTCAAGTTTTAAGGCGCATCTCGGACGAGCAGAAAAGCATCCTTGAATTGCGCTACTTGGGGCCGGAAGACGCGTATACGCCGCTCCTCGCGAGCGCGCGGGTTAAAACGGGTTATGTCCCCGCGGGAAAGATTAGGAGATATCTGTCTCCCTTAACACTGCTCGATATACCGAAAATATTTTTCGGTTTCATCGTCGCGCTTTGGAAAGTTTACTGGTTCATGCCCGAGGTCATTTTTTCCAAAGGCGGCACGGGCGCCTTCCCGGTGGTCCTTGCCGGTTGGTTCTACAGAATCCCCATTATCATCCACGAATCAGATGCCAAGCCGGGTTTAAATAACCTGCTTTCGGCATTCTTCGCCTCGCGGATCGCGGTGAGTTTCGAGGCGGCACTGAAATATTTCAACGCGAAAAAAGTCGCCTGGATCGGCACACCTGTGCGCGAAGAGCTTCTTCTGGAACGTCCGTCGCAAGCGGAAACAAAAGAAAATTTCGGTTTTGATCCCAAAGAACCGCTAACCCTTATCCTTGGCGGTTCAATGGGTTCCGAGCGGATCAATAAATTCGTCTTCACGAACCTTCCGGGAATTATCAAAGAAACCCAGGTGCTCCACCAAGTCGGGCAAGCGAATATAAAGGAGGCGGAAAGTTTATCGCGCGCGGCCTTGGTGGGACTGCCCGTCGCGACCGCGGCCAAAACCCGCTACAAGGCCGTTCCGTACTTCACGGACGACGTAAAGCTCGCGCTGTCGGCCGCAGATCTCGTTGTCTCTCGCGCCGGGAGCGGCACGATTTTCGAAGTTGCCGCCTTCGGTAAGCCGGCGATACTTATTCCCTTGAAAGAAGCGGCGAATGACCACCAGAAAGCCAACGCCTATGCTTTTGCCGAGAGCGGGGGAGCGGTGGTAATAGAAGAGCAAAATCTTTTGTCGGGAATTTTTATCGCGCAGATGAAGTCGGTTTTAGCGAACACGGAAAAGATGAAAAAGATGTCTTTGGCATCGCAAAAATTCTTCAAACCGCAGGCGGCGGAAATAATCGCGCAGGAATTGATGAAATTGAGTATTCAGTAGGTAGTGAGTAGTAGGTAGTATAAAAAAGAAAAGGCGGGCCGCTATGGCCCGTTTTTAGTTGCATAATTTAGTGCTAAACTGGAATTGAAGTATACGAATAGCGCGCCTCCGCTTGGCTTCGGCAATGCGAAAGCGCACATGCGAATAAAATGCATAAAAAACCATCTGATAGTGGCCAACCGCTAGTGGTGAGCGAAGTCCGTGTACGGCTCGCGCCGAGCCCGACCGGTCCGTTCCACGTGGGCACCGCGCGCACGGCGCTTTTTAACTGGCTTTTTGCCCGCCAAAATGATGGTAAATTCGTTTTGCGCATTGAAGACACCGACACGGCGCGCTCGGAAAAAAAGTGGGAAAAGGAAATAATCGAAGGGCTCTTGTGGCTGGGACTCGAATGGGACGAAGGACCGAATCCGCCGGAGGCGGGAAAATTCCAAATTCCAAATTCCAAATTCCAAAAAGTATTAGGCCAGTATGGTCCATACCGGCAGAGCGAGCGAACCGAAATCTATAAAAAGTATCTCGAAAAGCTTTTGGCCGACGGCAATGCTTATTGGTGCTACTGCTCGAAGGAAGACCTCGAAGCAGAGCGGCAAGCCATGCTAGCCCAAGGGCTTGCGCCGAAATACAGCGGCCATTGCCGCATGTACGCGGACAAACGCGGACTAAACGCGGACTTACACGGAAAAAAACCTCAAGTTATACGGTTTAAAATGCAGGAAGCGGAAGTGGAGTTCAAAGATATCATTCGAGGCAAGGTAAAATTCGACGCCTCGCTTTTCGGCGACATTGCCATCGCAAGGAATCTCAATTCTCCGCTTTTCAACTTCGCTGTGGTCGTGGACGACGCCGAAATGAAGATCACCCACGTTATCCGCGGTGAAGACCATATTTCGAATACGCCGAAGCAGATCTTGCTTCAGAGAGCGCTCGGGTTCGCGGAACCACAATATGCCCACCTGCCGCTTATTCTCTCTGCCGACAGAAGTAAACTTTCAAAAAGATTCGCGGAAACATCGCTTGTGGATTATCAGAAACAAGGATATCTTCCCGACGCTGTCATCAACTTCTTGGCGCTTTTAGGGTGGCACCCCAAAGAAGACAGGGAGGTTTTATCGCGCGAAGAACTTATCAAGGAATTTGATCTGCGCCGCGTGCAAAAAGCAGGGGCGATCTTTAACACAGAGAAACTTGACTGGCTGCAAAAAGAGCATTTGAAAAATTTGTCGTCGGCGGACATCGAAGAACGGCTCGAGCAGATACTTACCGCTCGCGGCACGGCATTCGATAAAAAAATACTGGGTAAGGTAATTGAAACAGAAAAATCGCGCGTAAAAAACTTGAATGAATTTGCCGAACTTGTTGGATTTTTCTTCGAACTTCCAGAGTACGACGCCGAATTGCTTTTGCGCCAAGGCGGCTCACGAGAAAAAACAAGATCAATTCTTGAAGAAATTTTGAATATCCTGCAAGGCGTCAGAGCCAAAGAGTTGAGCCGTCAGATATTAGGAAACAAACTCGAAGAGCTTACGAAACGCGAGGGCAGGGGAGCGGTCTTGTGGCCGCTTCGCGTTGCCGTCTCCGGCCTTGCCGCGTCCCCTGACCCCTTGGAAATCATGGAAATTCTCGGCGCCAAAGAAACCGAACGCAGGATCAAGATCGCCATAAAGAAACTGGGATAAATGTCGAACCGCTCAAAACTTTCCGTATTGCTAATCATCGCAGTCCTACTTGCCACCTTCCAATTCCAGGCCTTGGCCGAGGAATCAACAAGCACGCCAGCCGAAACACCGGCGGAGGAAGCTCAAGCCACCGCAAGCGGCTTTACCCGCGAAGACCTGCTTAAAGAAATACAGCTCAGGAACCAGCAGCTCGAAGAGCTTAACAAAAATCTCGACACGACAAAGCAAAGCCTCCAGGAAACTCAAGCGCAAAAACGCACATTGCAGAGCCAATTAAGCATTTTGAACACCACGTTAAGCCAACTGGACCTGAATATAAAATCGGATCAGGTAAGGATCGAAAAACTTGGACTCGAAATAAGCGCCTTGGGTTACGATTTGCACGACATCGAAACCTCGATCGAAGACAGACGGCAGGCAATAGCTAAAATTTTCATCGAAGTTCAGCAGAACGATTACTTAAGCGGAAATCTTTTGGTGGTTTTCTTGCGCAGTTCGAGTTTGGCTGACGGATTTTTAGAAATGCAATCTTTGGAAACGCTTCAAAGCAAATTAACCATCGACATTGAGGATCTGCTCGCACTGCGCGAGAGATATAACCTCAAAATTGCCGAAGCGGGTGATAAAAAAGGCGATCTGGAATATAACAAACGAAATCTGGAACAGCGTAAACTTATTGCCGCGGACCAAAAAAGCGTGCGGCAAAATCTTCTCGTACAAACTAAAAGTCAAGAAAGCACTTTCCAAAAACAGCTTGCCGAACTCCAAGCGCTACAGCAACAGATCGCCACGGAAATCGAATCATTAGGCGCAATTTTGCGGACGCAAATAGACCCGGCCACTTTGCCTAAACCGGAATCTGGCGTGCTTCTTATTCCGATCAAGGGCGCCACAAAATCGAGCATAACCCAGGGCTATGGTTCCACGAGCTTCGCTCAATCCGGTTATCGGGGCAAATGGCACAACGGCGTGGACTTCCGGGCTATCTTAGGAACTCCCGTTCTCGCCTCCGAAGACGGAGTCGTTGTTGCGGCCGGAGACCAGGATAAATATTGCTACAAAGGTGCCTACGGCAAATTTATAATCATCAACCACAACAACAATCTAACAACTTTGTACGCTCATCTTTCGCGCATCATCGTAGAAAAAGACCATGATGTTAAGAGGGGAGAGGTGATCGGCTATTCGGGGAGTACGGGCTACGCTACCGGTCCGCATCTTCATCTCACCGTTTTCGCCCAGCCGACTTTCTATATGGGACCATCTAAAGTTTGCGGTCCGATGCCTTTCGGAGGCGACTTGAACCCGCTCGGATATCTCTAAGGTTGACTTTCTTGTCATATTTTTATGGTATGGTTCACTCGGTCAAAATCAAAATAATTTTTGATTAATTTGACTTTTCCCTCGCTGCCGGTTATAATTAAAACATGGCAAGAAAGA
Source organism: Patescibacteria group bacterium (assembly GCA_038077975.1). Lineage (GTDB taxonomy): Bacteria > Patescibacteriota > Minisyncoccia > UBA6257 > 2-01-FULL-56-20 > JBBUGM01. The sequence continues at coordinate 20,555 of JBBUGM010000004.1, read as the reverse complement.
AAATTACGCTTATAGTTCTTGTCGCGATCATTGCCGCAGTAATCTTTGCGCTCTTGTCATTTTCTTTTGTGAACGCGGCCGAGGTCAATTTGCCCGATGCGCAAGCGTTGCAAGATCTTATCCCAGCTCCGATCAAAGAATTCTTTGATTCAATAAGTTCGATCGGCGCCGAACAGGGCGCGGCTCTCAATTTGGACTGGCAAACCCCGGCAAACATCTACGACAGGGCAGACGCCTGGTTCATGGACACGACTGGCATCGGCCTAAGAGATGCCTTTAGGGGCATCGGCAACGCCATAGTTTGGTTCCTGGAACTCGTCTTGAGCTTCTTTAAGTGGCTTTTAGCGCTCGCGGGGTAGTTGGTTTTGATTTTTTAATGCCGTTCTTGCGATAGTTAATAACTGTTGCAAAACGGCATTTAACCTTTTACGTCATATATTTGATTTATGATATATGACGTAAAAGGTATATTGTGCGTCATATGTGATATAAGAAACCAGGCGGGGGAAAGTACTTCCCTGCCTGCGCGGCCTATATCCCCATCCCTTTTGTATATGGTGGGTTATAATTCAGTGAATGGATCGCGCAACTGCAATTTTCCCGGAACTTGGCGGCTCAAAAAAGTGGGTCCATTTTGTCGGTATCGGCGGCATCGGAATGAGCGCGCTCGCCCGTTTTTTTATGGCTAATAAATGGCTCGTTTCGGGGTCGGATTTGGTTAAAAGCTCAATTACCGCAGGCCTGGCCAAAGAGGGCGCCAGGGTCAAAATAGGGCACAAAAAAGGCCATATAAACGGCCACGTAGGCCTTGTCATACATAGCAAAGCGGCCAAATCGGACAATCCCGAACTTCGCGAGGCAAAGCGCTTAGGCATCCCCTGCGTCACCTACTCCGAAGCGGTTGGTCGGCTCACTCGCAATTACAAAACCGTCGCCGTTGCCGGTGCTCACGGCAAGAGTACGACGACCGCACTCACGTCACTTGTTCTCCAAAAGGCGGGTCTCGACCCCACGGTGATCATCGGCACGACTCTGCACGAGTTCGGTAATCGAAATTTCCGAGCAGGGCGCGACCCTTCGACTTCGCTCAGGGCAGGTTGGCTTGCCCTCGAAGCCGATGAGTTCGGGAAATCATTCCTCGACTACTCCCCCGCCGTGGCCGTTGTCACAAATATTGATCTCGAACACCTCGATACTTACAAAAACTTGGCCGACATAAAAAATAATTTCTTTAAATTTTTATCGAACACGAACCGCGGCGGGACATTGGTTTTGAATAAGGACTCGAAAAGCTTGCGCTCGCTTGCGCCGCGAATCAAGAAACTTGCGAAACAGAAAAACCTTAAAATTGTTTGGTTTTCAATTCGCAATTCGCAGCATTCGCATGCATTAGCAGATTTGCATCACGTACTAAAAATACCTGGCGAGCACAATATTTCTAACGCCGTTGCCGCTTATAAAGTCGGCTGTGCTCTTGCTATCCCTCATAACAAAATTATTTCCGCTATTGGCTCTTTCCGCGGCTCCTGGCGCCGCATGGAGTATAAAGGAAGATGTCAGATGTCAGATGTCAGATGTCAGATGTTGATTTACGACGACTACGCCCACCATCCAACAGAGATCAAGGCCACACTCCGCGCCTTTAAAGAAAAATATCCCAAATCCCCTATCTTCTGTGTCTACCAGCCACACCAGGCGCTCCGCCTCAAAAAACTTTGGAGAGGATTTGTCGATTCATTCGCCGACGCGGATGTTTTGATTACAATCCCGATGTACCAAGTCGCCGGCCGCGACCCTTCGACACGCTCAGGGCGGGCAAGATTTAACTCCAAATCCCTCGCCGCCGCAATTAAACGCAAATACCCCACCCGCGCAGTTTTTTATCTCCCCCACCCCAAAAACATCGAAAGTTTTGTTTCTAAAATAATCCATTCGTATTATTCGCAGCATTCGCACGAATTCGTAGATTGGCATTACGTTTTAGTCATGATGGGCGCCGGCAACATTGCGGACTACACCCATTTACTGTTAAAAAGGTAGGGATGAGTAGTATCCGTAATTACTTCTTCATCGGCATTGCCGTGCTTGTCGGCCTCAATTTCCTTGTAAATCTCCCCTCTTATCTTTTTTACGGCTCGAAATACAGCTCACCGTCCGCTCTTGCCGAAGTAGACCTCCGTGAGCCGGACATCTTGAAAAAAGCGATCTCGCAGGGCTACAACGCCGGCGGGTTTTTTGCGCTTGTGACCTACGTTAGCGGCCGGCACAACGGAGTGGATTTCGCCGCAAAGCATGGCTCACCCATCTACTCCCCTATTTCGGGCAAGGTGGTCGCTTTAGGCAACCAGGATGACTACTGTTACAGGCGCAATTATGGAAAATTTATGGTTATAGAAAACTCCGAAGACGGCGCGGCGCTTCTTTTCGCGCATTTGAGCAAGATTAAGGCGGATGTTGGCGACGAAGTAAGCCCCGGCGACAATTTGGCGCTCGTCGGCTCAACCGGCAAAGCAACGGCTCCTCACTTGCACTTCACCGTTTTCGCGCCGGATACATTTGAAATGATCCGCCGCAAGGACTGCGGCCCAAACCCAGCGGGAGATGACATTAATCCATTAAAATATTTGCGGGCGTTATAAACTATCTTCGCGCCAGGGCATTTGCGTTTGATTGTTTTAGATACTCCAATATTTTATTCGAAGCTCGTGACTGCACGGCAACCTGAGATGCCGTATAGTGAAAATCTTCTTCGTAAGATATTCTCTGTCTGCCGTTATCTTTCCAAATAAATTCTTTTATATTCGATACCCGTCCTCTAGAAAACCCGTCTTCATAGCGCACAAAATTCTGAATCGGCACAGAGCGTCCTTCGTATCTTAATGGAATTTTTTCTTCTCGTAATAAGGCGGCTACATTCCCTTGCCCCCATTGATATGCGGCATAAGTCAGCCAATCCTGTTCTTCTCGATTAAAACTATCCCATTCTTTACGTCCAACAGCGTCGATAACGCTGTTACGTTTATCAACAAGTACAGCCGCCAGTCCTTCCATGAGGTTTCTTGTACTTCCTCGTAGCATCTTTATTTTGAGTCCGGCTTCATTGTGAATTCCTTGCTCTGTCGCTTTCGTAACTCCAAAAATTTCTTCGCCCAGATGAATTTTATTTGCCGAGGGACTTTTAATCAATTTTTTATCATAATCTTTTTCAAGAAGTCCAAGTTTCTGTAACCTTTCTAAGTCTTCTGATAAACAATCTAAGCCAAGTCCGAGGAAAGTGTCTGTTGTAGCCTCTGGATCATACCCTTTATCGCTTATGAATTTGAGTGCCAATCCCTCTTGCAAGGCAGTGGCAGCAACCATCCCTGGTTCAACGGGCGGATATTCAGTGCCCGTGGTTCTGTTCAACTCTTCTATCCGTTTATTCATTTTTCCCGTAATGCTTATAACGTCTTCATTAAATTCTTCATAGCGGTGCGCGTGCAGGCGTTTATAAGGATCAATTCCGAATTCTACAGCTCCTTCTTGTAAACTTTCCTCCGCCCCTGATTCCTTTTTGGCTTTTTGCCACTCTTCAAAAGTAATTCTGGGTATTACCCTTGGTAATCTCCCTTTTTCCGTCTTTTCTCTTTCTAATAACTCTTGTAACTCTTGATTGTCTCTCCTACGATTTTCTTCTCTAATTGCAATTAAAACGGCGTCGCTTTCCGGCATTGAATATATGATTTGCCAATATCTGTATCTGTCGTCATCGAGGGCGTGTAGTGAAGGCGGCTCATTGAATCCCTGTGACTCAAACGCCATTCTTATTCTTGCGACAGCTGCTTTATACTCCGGCGAACCATATTTATACTCCAATCTTTTTTCTTCCAATCTCCTTTCTCCCGCTGGCGCCAAGTTTTCTGGCGATATGGGTAAGGAACCCGACGACGTACTTACGAGAAGCGATGCGGCAAGCGCAAATTTACCCGCCAATTTATGGAAAGTATCTCGAGTTCTGCCTGCAATTGCCGCCTTCGCAAATTCGCGTTCCGAGATAACGTTCGGTTGTTCTACGATTGTTTTTTCTTCTCCTGCAAGATTCTGACTATCCTGCTCAAGTTCTTTGGCAAGTATTTCTAATTTTTCTTGTTTTTCCCGTAAATTTTCTGCACCTTTAACTGATCCGGTCTCTTGCTCGGCGTTCAATTCGGCAGCGTCTCCCTCAATAATCAGTTTTTTGTGTTCTCCGGTTTCCTTCATTTTCCTATTTCAGCACGAATGCGTTTAAGATAATAATTAATCTTTTTGTGGAGTTTCTGCAGAAAGTCATTGCTATTCCCTCGTGATACAGCAATCATGGACTGCAATTCAAGATCGATGTTGGCCAATTCATCCCCTAATCCTTGAATATCGACATAAACTTTTTGCTTTATATCGTTCATTTGTCGTAATTATAGCATATAAATTACCCCTCTGTCAAAAAAACAATTGTAGTCAAGGACTGCGGCCCAAACCCAGCGGGAGACGATATCAACCCGCTAAGCTATATCAGAGAACTATAAATCGATCGCATCGATCGCAAAGAAACAGAATAACTCTGCTCATTAACTATCATTATAGCGCATATGTGTTATAATGATAGTGAAATATTTCAGCGAGAAGGAGGTGCTAACAAAATCGTCAAAATTTGACAAATTTTTTGTTATCGCTTATACTACTCTCGAAAAGAATGCGGGTGAGGCCCTAGCCCCTGAAGGAGGTTCCTCGGGCCAATCCCCGTAGAGTACTCCCGGAGGCGAGTCGCGGTTGACAGACGCGACTCGCCCTACTGGGTCGATTTCCAAACAACGGGTAAGACCTGCTCGTCCGCCGTGGATGCTGCGGTGAAGATAGCCGCTATGAGTCCGCGGGTGGCCAAAGGCTCGGCGACAGGCAGCCAGAGAGAGCGAACCGGAGGTAGCGCTCTCACGAATTAGACCTCCTTGGGCGGCCGGACAACATTGTCCGAAGCCGCCCTTTTTCTTTTTCATAATTTCGGTTAAAATTTACTCAAACTACTAATCCGCATGTGCGCGTTCGCATAGAGCTACACTCACGCTATTCGCATACATATGTTCGATTACTTTAAAGACGAGAAAGGATTCAAAGATGCCTGCGGCTACGAGATAGACGGTGTTTGGTATCCGCGCGTGACGAAGATCGTCTCGATCAAGGCAAAACCCGCGCTTTTGCGCTATTACGCCGAGGCGGCGGATTTTAAGTCGGCGCAAGCGATTACGACGAAGTCGGCAGAGGAAGGAACGGCCATTCACGAGGCCGTGGAAGGCCTCCTTTTAAATAAAAATCCGGAAATCCCCTCCTCCATCAAGCCGGCGGTAGACGCTTTTATGGATTTCTGGGAGCAGAACAACATTCAGGTGACGCCGGAGCTCGTGGAGCGCCGCGTTGTGCACTACGACCACCGCTACGCGGGCACGGTGGACGCCTTGGCTTTGATCGGCGGCAAGTTTGGCGTTTTGGACATCAAAACTTCGCAAGCCATTTACCGCGATTACAATTTGCAAACCGCGGCCTATATGGACGCCTTGAAATCCCAGTTCCGCAATCTCCAAACCCGCTGGATATTAAAAATTGACCAGATCCAAACCTGCAATCTTTGCGGCGCCACGCGGCGAGTGAAAGGCGGCCGCGAGAAGATCCGCTCCTTCGGCATCGCACTTGCCAAAAACTGTATCCATGAGTGGGGTGAGCTTAAGGGCGACATCGAACTCAAAGAATTCCCCTACTGGCAAAACGACTTCGAGGCATTCCTTGGCGCGAAGAAACTCTGGGAGTGGGAGAATGAGTTTTGGCTTAAGCGAGTTGGTTATCTTTAAAAATTTAAACAATAAACCAACTCGTCCCGAAATTCACCGAGGGAAAGGTAGGGTATTTATAAAATGCAGAAAAAAGATACAACTTTTGATTCGCACAAGGCTTTGATCATCCCCGTAAACTCACAAGGCGAAATATTTATTCAAGACAGGCGCGGCTACAAAAAGCCGGACTGGGGTTATTTCGGCGGAGGCATAAAAAATGGAGAAGTTCATCTCGACGCGGTAATCAGAGAAACCAAAGAAGAACTCGATATTAATATCGGCGAGAGCGATTTGAAATATTTGGGTGCCTTTCCCGTAGAGCTCGATGGCGCAAGGATGAACCGCCATATGTATCTGTTTCCTACGGATCAACAAAAGTTTAATGTCCTGGAGGGCAACGGTGGCTATTGGCTCTCTATCCCAGAAGCGAAAAAACGATTAACAGAACATTATGACTTCGAAGATATTATCGCAAGAATCCAAAAAGTTGGGCATTTATAAAAATGCAACCATTTCTCACTCACTTAGAAATCAGAGTTTCGAATATCAGAAAATCGAAGAGGTTCTATGCCAAACTCTTTAAATTTTTGGGCTGGCCGATCATTGATGCCGGTAAGGATTATTGCGGCTGGGGGCATGGTCAAGGCGATATCTGGATAATCAAAACCGAAAAGAATTATTGTAAAGCCGGTTTTCACAGAAAAAGAACGGGGCTGAACCATCTTGCATTCTTCGTAAAATCCAGAAAAATAGTTGATCAATGGCATACCTATCTAAAAAAGCACAAAATTTCGGTTCTATATGGTGGTCCGAAAGAATATCCGCAATACAATGATGGTTATTACTCGGTTTTCTTTGAGGATCCGGATCGAATTAAATTAGAAATCTTACACTGGCCGAAAAAACGTTGGCCGAGATAAAAATGTTATTCAAAAATATCAAGACGAAATGCAAAAATTCGCGGAATTTTTAAAACAAAAAGTCTTGGGAAAATGAGTTCTGGCTTAAGCGAGTTGGTTATCTTTAAAAATTTAAACAATAAACCAACTCGTCCCGAAATTCACCGAGGGGAAGGTTGGGTATTTGTAGGAACGCCGCTTATTTTTTACTCTCGATCATTTCTTCGACTTTGCGCTTGGCTTCTTCCAGTAGTTCCTTCGCTTTTTTGCGGGCTTCGTGGGACTGACGGACTAAATCGGCGATTTTTTGCTGGGTTAGTTGTGACAGAATCGGAATAGAAAAATTTTTGACCTGGGAATCCGATATTTTCGGCTGAGCCGTTTGGCTTGATTCTCTATCAAATTGCCACCTTCCTACCATTGACCGCAAAACGACGGAGAGGTATTCGGGCAAAATCTCTTGCTTATTTTTAATGGAAATTTTACCGGTATTATTTGATATAAATGAATTATTAAAATCTTTTTCTACCAACGCCGATGTTCCGACGCTACCTATTAAGGCGAAAACAACGTCTCCGGCACTTACTTTTGTCTCATTACGCGATTCAAAATTGTTGATATAAACAAGTCTCGATCTTTCAATGCGGCCAGAGGAAAAATCGCCACCTCTTAAGTAAGGAGTTCCCTCCGTTTCTGAATAATATCTTGGATCAATAAGGGAACCCCGTCCTACGAATGCAATATTTTTTAGTTTTGATTGATTTTTAAGCTGGGGAAAGAAATTTTCGTATTTCGGCTGGAAATATTCGGCGTCGATACGGTGAGCGGATTTTACATCAGATAAATTAACAACATACGATAAATCGTCTCTGGCTTTGTAATCTTTTAACCCCAATTCTTCTAAAAGTAAATTTTCGGCTTGAAAATAGAAAAGCTTTGATTCATCGAGTAATTTTTTCGCATTTTTTACCACACCACCTACACCCTCTTGAATAGCGCTATCCGGGAGAAACACGGGCAAATTTCTCAGATCATCAATATTAAGTCCCGTCTGCACTGCGCCGCGAACACTCCTTTCAAGCAATTTTCTGCCATACGACGAGTTGAGATACGCGATGAAATAGAATGGGTTGATTGATTTTGTCCTGTAAACCGTGCTTTTGCAGCTAAAAATTGCTGGGGGTAGCGTTGAGTCAACAATAGCACCAATACCCGGTGTGCCTACAACCGAGACAATGATGTCACCCTCGTTTAAAGAATATTTTTTAAGCCGCTCGTAATCTTCTTTTGGTATATAAACATTATCTTCTTCTGTCGGGAAAAAATCTTTTACATCTTTTCCTCGAACATATCGGTATTCGCCTTGTTGCACATAGTTTTCAGTATTAAATTCGGAACCAAATGGGCCTGTTATAAATTTTCCCTCAATCTCGCCCCAAGGTCTGACAGATTTTGTCTTCTTAAGATTATCCCGCAACACTAAATACTCCGGTTGATAATATTCGGCATCAAGCCGGTGCGCGCCTTCTAGTTGTGATTTTTGGATGATGGCCGAAGTAATCATTTGTTTTTCTGTTGATTTTTGTCTTCTGCGAGTTTTCTAACTTTTTGCATCCTTTCCGCCCTATCATGTCTTTGCACATACCAATCGTCAATCAGCTGTTCAACCAGTCCTATTAAAAGCTGGGCTTCGCCGGGTTCGACATCAACGATGACGTCAATATCCTTTTCCATGTGAGCACCAATATTCCCAACACTTCTTACGGCATCGATACTTTCCCAAGTACTAACATCCACTTTCTCTTCAAGCGCATCAACCTCGTCTTTTAGCCTTGATTTACTTATGCTCCAAAAATCACGAATCATCCCCTGTAAGCAACGCCTTGCAAGCGTTGCAGATGCTTTTGGGCTAAGATCTCGAATACGGCAAGCTTCTCTATAATCTTCTTGTATCGGAATGGGGATATAGTCTGGAAGAACCCGGGCTTCTTATTCTGGCAGTAACTGCCACGTCTCTACGACGGTAGATTTTTTCCAGTCTGTAGTATATTTAGGTTGGTAAGTACTACATAATTGCAACTGGAGCCAGAGTTTATTGCATTCTTTATTTGGACAAGTAATTGCCATAGAGTATAGCCCAACCTCGCCCCTATCCGATTTAGCAATATCGATTTTTTCCCAATGCTCAAAATAATTCGGACCGGTAATAGTTGTGTGATGACTGCAATATGGACAAGTAAAATTCATAATTTTTAAAAAATAAATTTCTGTTCTTTGGCAAATTTCACAAACGCATCCGCGATTTCGTCCAAATCATGATCTAAAACTTTGCGGCCTTTTGTGTCGTGGACATAGCCGACGTTCGCGTCTTTTTTATAAACGTAATCGCCGGAGCTATCTTTGCCCGCTTTTTTGGAAACTGCCATAAAAATTTGGTAATCCTTTGGCAGCTTTTCGCTGTTATCCCATTTTCTCAAAAATAATACGCTTGTTTTAGTACCGGTGTGCGGTTTAAATGTGTTTCCGTGAAGTCCGACAACGGCCAAAATTCGCGCCTTATCGAAAAGATACTCGCGGATATATTCCATATTGGTGTTATTCAAAACTCCCTGCGGCAAAACGATCGCCAGTCGGCCGCCTGGCTTCATCATGTCGAGCGCGCGCTCAATAAAAAGAATGTGCCGCTCGACATTATTGCGAAGTTTGCCCCCTTCTTTTTTCGCTAACTCATACTGTCGCAAAAGTCCTTGTTCCGGGTTTTCGCCAGCGAAAGGTGGGTTGGTTAGCAGAAGATCGAAATTAAGATGTCGGTAGGTAAGACGATTTTCCTTGTCGCTTTCATTGTTCTCCAGAACTTGCAACAGGGATTTGAGCGCGACACGCGCGTCTTCCGCCTCCGGGCCAGTCCACTCCCGTGAATCCAAAGAATCGCGTTTAAAAATGTGATGCTTGCCGTCTCCGGCGATGAGCATGAGCGCCTGCGATATGCGGCGCATATTGTCGTCAAAATCAACGCCAAAAAGATATTTTGCGGCATAGGATTTTTTCGCCGCTTCGCTTTTGAAATAATGGTCCCAGACGTGATACATCGCGTGAAGAAGAAATCCACCGGAACCGCACGCCGGATCTACCACATATTCATTTTCTTTCGGGTTGAGCATCTTTACACACATTTTGACGACATGACGCGGAGTGAAATACTGTCCCTTTTTACCCTTGGAAACTTCTGTAATAAGATGCTCAAACGCTCCGTCCACTATTTCATACTCTCCCTGTCCCAATTCAAATAGCCGGATGTTTTCCATAAACGGCACGCAGATGTTCAGGCGAGCGGCGGTGAGTTTGATTCTGTCCGACGACTCAAACGTGTCAGGCCATTCTTTGACCGCGTCCTTGAAAAGCCCGTTGATCACCTCGTAAGTTTTCTCGGCATCTTTATATCTCCTAAAAAACACTTCTCTGTTTTCTCTTTTATGAAGAGCCATTTGCTCGTCGTAAAGCTTGGCATATATGAGCTTGAATATTTCCTCAAAAACATTCCCGCCGGAACCGGCGAGTGCCAATTCTTCTATGCGTTTTACAACTTTGATGAAGTCGAATTTGGGGGTCAGATCGTTCCATGTTTTTTTGATTTCGAACAAATCGTCCACCGTCTGATCGGCCGCGGGAATTTCGCTTAATGATTCGTATTCTCTCGGATATGGGCGATACAAAATAACTTTGTCCGTACCGTTCGACCAAACGCCGATTTCCGATCCCTCCGCGCTCAAGTAAGCCTTTAATTGTTCTTGCCCTTTCTTTTCGCTAGGTGCTTTAACTTCAACAATAATGTACGGCGTGATTTTGTCTTTTTTGTACACGACAATGTCCGCGGCTTTGGCGTGGATTTCCCGTCCAAAGTGGACACTTTTTTCTGTTTCTATCCGTTCAAATGGATATTTATAGTGAACATGAAGTTTGTGGAGCCAAAGTTGGCGAACGATTTCTTCTGGTTTGCCGACATTTTTCTTGGCATCAAAAACTAAACGTTTTTTACCATTCTTAAGGTCAGAGACGAAAAAACGATTTGGTTCGTCTTCGGTAACTTCAAGCACCGAACCAAAGTCGACTCCTTCAAACTCTTTGAGGCCATAGAGAAGCTCGGCATCCTTGAAAATCTTCCCGATTATTTCTTCGACTTTGTTTTGTTTTTTGGTGGGCATATTATTCTTCAACGTCCTTCGCGTCCTTTTTCAATAAACCATAAACAACGTCGCGCCGACTTTTAACCGGTGCATTCCAAATTCGATAAAGGTCGTAACAGACAATTATTAACATTACGATTGAACCAGTAAAAAATGCTCCGCGGATACTTTCACCAGAAATCGAACCTAGATTGGTGATTTGAGACGTAACAACCGCAATAACAAAAGTTATAGCCAATCCGATGTCGCTCCACACCCGGCCAATTGCTCGGTTGTAACGTTCAAGCTCCTCAAGTTTGTTCTCCAATACACTTGGCGGAGTCATGATAAGATGCTCTTCGGTATTGTCATGAATTTTCGGCTTATGCGATTTTGGTATAGGTATTTTCATAAATTTATTATATGGACTTCCAGTGTCCGTTTTTTAAAACCGAAATGATCTTTCCTTTTAGTTCCATTTCGTGGGTGAAAGGAATCAACTCATATTTTGGATTTTCCGGTTTGAGATATACATAAGGCGGTTTATCATCAGACATAAATCGCTTTATTGTCCCCTCGTCGCCGATTTGGGCATAAACGATTTCACCAGACGTAAATTCTTTTTTTGTTTGAACCAACACAGCGTCGCCGTCGTCAATACCTGCGTTTATCATTGAATCACCGAGAACCTTAAGCATGAAAACCTCTGCCTCAAGTCGTGCGACGCTAGGAGAGAGTTTTTGCCACTGCCCGGTTATCTCAATTGTTTCTGCTGGAGTTCCTGCGGTGGTTGTACCCAAAATGGGAGCGAGCGCGGGACGTCCAAGTATTTCATAGCCCAAGGGCTTAATTGCCAGACTACGAGCACCTTCGTCTTTTTTGATCAAATTCGCCTTTTTGAGCTTTTCCAAAAGATCAACGATAGACTGATTTGATGCGACGCCCAAGCTTTCCCGCATTTCCTCAAAACTAGGCGGATAGCCGGTGGTACTGAAAAACTCATAAATGATACCTAAAAGCTGTTTTTGTCTTTTGGTTATTGTCTTTCCCATTGAGATAACGATACCCGACCAAATGGTCTAGTCAAAACATTTCTGGGGATAACTCCCCCGCCCCAAAACGGCCCCGGATAGTAGAAATTGCGAAAGCCTGCGGCTACTTAAAATATCGCAATTTCACTACCGGGCAGGCCGCTATCCCCTTTTTGAGTGTTTACGGAACCAATCGGCGATATCTGCTAATTCAAGACGGTCAGAAATTATTTTAAGCGCAAACTTTTCAATTTCTCCTTCTTCTGCGATCAATTTGCAATTGTTATTTTCCAGAAAAACCGCAGCAGAGGTCATTCCCGTTCTTTTGTTGCCATCGATGAACGGGTGGTTGAAAATAATGTTTCTTGCATAAACTGCGGCTTTTCCAAAAATAGTTGGGTAGAGTTCTTTGCCAAAAACTGCCTGTCGCGGCAAATTCTCCAAGCTTAAAACGGCGTTACGATCTCGAACGCCATGCGCGCCGCCAGTTTCATCTATCACCATCGAGTGAATCAGTAAGATGTCTTCCGCGGAAAGATATTTCACGGATTACTTTTTGGCCAACGCCTCAAGATCGCTTCTGTAGCGGTTGATAAAATTCAAAGTCAGCTCGGCAATTCTGTTTTGTCGCACCGACTGTTTTGCTGCCCGCTTAATCAAGACCGATTTCGTCCTTTTATTGGTCTCCACAACGACTTCGTCACCCGCTTTGAGTCCCAGCTCTGCAAGCGATTTTTTGGGGATTGTCACGGCTACCGAACTCCCGACTTTTAATACTTTTTGTGTCATACTCCTATTATAACAAAATTATAATTAGTGCGCAAGGCTCCACTTCTTCCCCACCCCAAAACGCCCCTCCATCCCTGTTTTTTCCATTCAACCATTCGCGCGAATTGTATAGTCGAACAGAAAATGAATCCATTCTCTCTAATTAGTGGGGGGTTCGTTTTTAGCGCCCGTAGTATTCGAAAAGCGCTTTGATGCCGGCTAGATTCCGGTCCCATTCGATGTTTTCGTGCGTTTTCAGTTCAACGGTAATCGCCGGGATGCCGATCGAAGCGAGCCATCCTTCGGAGTCGCCGGTGACCTCGTAAGCGTCGAATGACCGGACTGCCTGATAACCAGATGCCCGCGCATATGCGTTCATAATGTCGAGCGTTTGCGGGAGGATTCCCTCTTTGCACTCCGACGCGTAGACCGCATTCGCCTTGCTGTGCCAAAAAATAACCGCGGCCGGAGCGTTCTCTAAAACATACTTCCGCAACGCCGCGCTTTCCGGCTCGGAGAACGGCGCGGTTCCGGCGCTCACCACTTTTTCGCGCCAGACGGCCTCCGGTTTCCACTTGCAGTCAAAGTTGCGGTTGAGGTCTACCGCGTGTGCGTTCAAGCGCCCGGGGACGGCGGCTTCGCCTTCCGGCGCATCACTTACCGTAAATCTCCCCTCATAGCCCACGACCTTATACACTCCGTCGGGATTTAAAGACGGGATAACCACAATGGTCAGATTCGCGGGAATAATTTCCGGATTCGCGTCAAGATAGTCCATAAATTCGTACGCCAAAAGCACGCTGTTCCATTCATAGCCGCCGTGCATGCCTCCGGCGAACAAGAGATTCGTCTTGCCGTTCCCATATTCGTAAACGTCAAGAGACCGCCCTTCGACGGACGAGCCGAGCACAAAATGCTCCGGACCGGATTCTAAAGCAACTGGTTCCGCAACCGGCTCCGGCACACTACCCTTGCGCAAAAAAACATACGCAAGCAAACCAACGCCAAGCGCGGTGGCGATAATAGCGGCAATTACAAAACTATTTCGAAAATTCATCATTCGACGGGATTCCTCGCAGAGCTCGGAATGACAGTGCTACTCCGCGTAGTGCGAAAGAAGGGCTTTTATGCCCGCCTGGTTCTTGCTCCATTCGGTATCCTCGTGCGTGGCCAGAAGAATGCTGATAGCCGGGATCTTGCTCTTGGCGAGCCAATTCACCATATCCCCGGTTATTTCGTAGAAATTGAATTCCTGGTATGCCGGGTAGCCGGATGCCTTTGAGAAAAGGTTCGTGAGCGTGTTCGTTTCGGCCAAAACGCCGTTGTGACAGCTTGAGGCAAACACACCGTTTGCGGCACTGTACCAAACAACGACCGCGCTCGGTTTGTTCGCTTCTATGTAATTCCGAAACGCCACGCTTTCCGGCTCAGAAAACGCCGAGCTCCCGCCGCTAACTTGCGTCTGCCGCCACATGGCATTCGCCTGCCAATCGCAGTCGAAGTTGCGGTTCAGGTCCACTTTGTTGGCGTTGAAGCGGCCTGATATCTGAAGAGATTGCGATGACGGCACATCCGCCTTGGCAAAACGCCCAGCAGTGCCGACAACTTTGTTCAAGCCGTCCGGATTCAACACCGGTATGACGGTCACCTTAACGCCCGCCGGAATAGCGGCCGGATTCGCCTTGAAATAATCTATCGCTTCGTAGGCAACCAAAACCGTGTTCCATTCGTAACCCCCGTGTATGCCTCCGACAAAAAGCACTTGTGTGTTTCCACTGCCGTAGTTGTAGGCAAGGATGTCGCGGCCTTCGACTGATTTTCCGATGGACATTTGCTCACTAACGCTTGGTTGCGCGCCATTCGCACCGCCTGCTTGCTCATTGCCTGGCGTTTGTCCCGTACTGGGGACTCCTCCCGTCTCTGCCGGACTCTGCGGAATATTCACGCTCGACCCGCCCCGGAACACGAAATACGCGCCGGCACCAAGAAGCACCACTACCACCAAAACAATAATAAGTTTTTTCATAGTTTTATTTTAACATACTGACACTCTGGTTTATACACTCGCCCCTCTACGCTTTAAATCGCCAAGGTGGCTTTAAATCGTTTATTGGCGTACAATTAGCTACCTATGCCCAGTAGTGAAACTCGACCGCTGCTAGGGCGAATATAAAATAAAGTCGAGTTCTACTACCGGGTATGCTTATCGACGACGTTAAAATCAAAGTTTCTGCGGGAGCCGGCGGAAAAGGCGCCGTGGCTTTTAATACGAACCTAAAAAGCTTAGGCCCGACGGGCACTTCCGGCGGCAAAGGAGGGAATGTTATAGCTCTCGGTGTTTCTGACATCGGCGCCTTGCGGCAATTCCGCTACAAAAAAGAATTTGAAGCCGAAAGCGGGGGCGACGGCCGAGGGCAATTCCGTGACGGCAAGAACGGCGAGGACCTGGTGCTTAAACTCCCCGTGGGAACGGTGATACACAATTTAACTAACGGGAATAAGATCGAAGTACAAAAGATCGGTGAACATGTCTTCGTAGCCCAAGGGGGCATAGGCGGGCGCGGCAACTTCCACTTCCGTTCTTCGCGCAACACTTCACCCAAGCAATCCCAAGGAGGGCGCCCGGGCGAAACGTTCGAACTGCGGCTCGAATTAAAACTTATCGCCGACATCGGACTCGTGGGACTTCCGAACGCCGGGAAGTCGAGCATGCTGAACCGCCTCACGAACGCGAGGAGTAAAGTTGCAAACTATCCTTTCACGACCCTAGAGCCAAGCCTCGGCGCCTATTACGAACTTATCCTCGCCGACATTCCAGGATTAATAGAAGGGTCGTCTACGGGCAAAGGGCTTGGCATAAAATTCTTGCGCCACATCGAACGCACGCGCACGCTTTTTCACTTTATTTCAGCGGAATCCACTGACCCGGCAAAAGATTATAAAACTATCCGTAAGGAACTGGGTACTCACAACAAGGAGCTCCTCAAAAAACCCGAGCACTTGTTCCTCGCGAAAAGCGATCTTGTGTCGGCTAAAGAGCTCAAGGAAAAACTTTCTGTGCTAAAGAAATTAGGTCTGCATGCGATCGCGATCTCGATCCATGACCCAGAGAGCGTAAAGCGATTGGAAAAAATATTGAACGAGATAAAATCGCAGGGCATTTGATAAAATTCCGAAAGAATAGTATGATTATGTTTCGTGTCATAAGGCCCGACAGGCCTATTTTTTTTCTACATCCAAGATGGAAATACGCAACATAGCCATAATCGCCCACGTTGATCACGGCAAGACCACCTTGACGGATGCTTTGATGCGCCAAACGGGGGCATCCAAAGAAGGCGTCTCGATGGATTCCAATGCTCTGGAACTCGAACGCGGCATTACGATCTACTCCAAAAACGCGTCCATTACTTATAAAGGCACGAAGATAAACATCGTTGACACCCCCGGCCACGCCGATTTTGGATCTGAAGTGGAACGCGTCTTGCGCTCGATCGACTCCGTACTCCTGGTTGTCGACGCGCAGGAGGGCCCGATGCCGCAAACGCGTTTTGTTTTAAAAAAATCTCTGGAACTGGGACTGCGCCCGATCGTCGTCGTCAATAAAATAGACAAGCCGGCCGCGGACCTCGCGCGCACGGAAGAACAGGTGTTCGAACTTTTTTTGGAACTCGGCGCGAGCGAAGCCCAGGCCGATTTCCCGGTTGTCTACAGCATTGGCCGCGAAGGGATCGCGAAACTTAAACCGGAAGATAAGTCCGCCGACCTCACGCCGCTTTTGGACACAATCCTCTCCCATGTTCCCTGCGTGTCATCGGATATGCTCGCCGCAAAGACACTCCGCTTCCAGCCATTCAACCTGGCTTACGACGATTTTGTCGGACGCATGGCCGTGGGCCGGGTGTACGAAGGCACTCTCCGCTCCGGCGAGGACGTATTCGTCAAAAAACCGGGCGGCGAAACGCGTTCCGGCAAGCTAAATAAAATTTTTACCTTTAGGGGCTTAGAGAGAGTTGATTCCAGCGAAGCGGTCGCTGGAGACATCGCTCTCATTGCCGGCCTGCCCGATATAGACATCGGCGAAACTGTGACAACAGACGCGAATGCGGAGCCGCTTCCGGCGATAGCGATTGACGAGCCGACCATCACGCTCAATTTTTTGGTCAACAACTCCCCTTTTATGGGTCGGGAGGGAAAGCGCGTAACATCGCGCGAGGTCAAAGAATATTTAAGGCGGGAGCTGGAGGTCAATGTCGGCTTGAAGGTGGATTTCTTCTCGACAGACACGTTCCAGGTTTACGGCCGCGGCGAACTCCACATTGCCATCCTTCTCGAGAACATGCGCCGCGCCGGATATGAAGTGCAGGTTTCCCAACCCAAGGTCATTATCCGCGAAGAAAGCGGAGTTAAACTCGAGCCGTTCGAGGAAGTTATCATCGACGCGCCGCAGGAATACCAGGGCGCGATCATTGAGCGCCTCGGCTCGCGCGCATTTGTCCTTAAAAATCTGATCCAACCCGCCCGAACGACTGATGTCGTTCAGTCGGGCGGGCACGGCGACATCATGCGATTTACGTTCGAAGGACCCACGCGCGGGCTTTTAGGATACAAAAACCAGTTCGTCGTGGACACAAAAGGCGAAGGAATACTTTCTTCGCGCGTTTTGGGATTCAAACCGTACGCGGGAGAGATCCGCAAACGGACAGTGGGCTCAATGGTTTCCATGGCGACGGGCAAAGCCCTCGGCTATTCTCTATGGGGCCTCCAGGAACGAGGGGTACTCTACATCGGTCCGGGAACGGAAGTTTATGCCGGGCAGGTTATCGGCAATGCCGCCAAAGGCCATGACATGGAAGTGAACCCGACGAAAGGCAAACAGCTCAGCAACATGAGAGCATCGGGATCGGACGAAGCGATCGAACTTACTCCTCCCTTCGAACTCACGATCGAGCGCGGGCTCGAAATAATGTCCGAAGACGAATATCTGGAAATTACGCCGAAAAGCGTGCGCCTGCGAAAACAATATTTAACGAAAGCCGATCGAGCTAAAGCGAAGTTCTCTTAGATTGCCCCACCACCCACCTCAAAATTTTTCTTGACTTTTGCCGAAAAACGCGCTATAATACCCCTAGTTCAATAAGGAGGTTTGCCGATGCCTGCGCTGTACCGAATGTCGAGCTGGGATTTCTTTGAACGCGACCTACTCTCTACCCTCGCCGATTGGGAAATGATGACCGAAAGACACAAGACGATCTTGAAATCGCTCTGCGAATCCGCATCCGAAACCGCCGCGCAGTCAAATAGGCCGTTCTCGATTGCGATTACCGCAGAAGGTATCGTTCCGACGGCTGACGCACCGGAACACGGGGTGCGGCAGCCGAACGAATTGCTACGCCTAACCTTCCGGCCAAACGGAGAGATCGTCGCCGATTTTGACCAAAGATTCCGAAATCCAAGACCCTTTCGAGCCCGCTGACTCACCATGCGGGCTCTTTTCTTTCCTTGCGACATCCTTGCAAACTCCCCGATAGTAGAAATCGCGAAAATCTTCGGTTGCGGAGTAGATCAATATAACCTTCTTCTGCTTCTAAACCCTCCCCGTCTCGGAGGAAATGGGCGTCTTTTCTGTTCGCGAACGGGGCCGGAGAATTCTTTTCCACGCTGTTCCGGTAAAGGTGGCGGCAGTTCCGGCAATTTTGAAACGGGCAAAACCGTGCGGATAAGGCGCTCGATCGCTCGCACATCGTTCGCTTCGTTCGGTCTTGCGAAAGAAATGGCGTGCCCCCTTCCCCCTGCGCGCCCCGTGCGGCCAATGCGATGCACGTAATCTTCCGGGGTTGTCGGCAGGTCATAATTCAGCACAAGCTCGATGTTCGTCACGTCAATACCGCGCGCGGCGATGTCTGTCGCAACAAGGATCCTATATTTCCCTTTTTTGAAACCATCAAGCGCTTCGCGGCGTTGATTTAGAGAACGATTAGAGTGGATCTCGGCGGCGGAATGACCGAGTGCGCGAAGGTGGCCGGCTATTTTTTTTGCCGCGAACTTCATTCGCGAGAAAATAAGCACAGAGCCTTTATAGTCCTGAAGTATTTTTTCGAGCAATCTGCGCTTCGCGTCTTGGTTAACGAAAAACAGTTCGTGAGTAACGTCTTTCGCCGCGGTTCCCGACCGCGCGATCTCAACCCGCATTGGAAGCTTTAGATAAGCGCGAGCCATGCTGATTATCTCTTCCGGCATCGTTGCCGAGAAAAACATCGTCTGCCGTTCGTGGGGCAATGCCGCTTTTATCCGCTTCAACTGCGGAGCAAAACCCATATCCAGCATGCGGTCGGCCTCATCGAGCACTAATATCGTCAACTTGGCGAACGAAACAGTTCTTTGCTCCAAGTGGTCGATTATCCTTCCGGGAGTGCCAACCATGATCTGCGGTTTTTTTCTTAAGCGCGCAATTTGGCGGAAGATCGGCTCGCCGCCGATAAGCGAGGCGATCCTTACGCCCATCGGAGTAGCGATCTTCGCGAGCATTTCCTCGACTTGGATCGCAAGTTCGCGCGTAGGCACGACGATCAATCCCAAACCGTTCTTTTGGAGTATGTGTTGGATTAGAGGTATCCCGAAAGCAAGTGTTTTCCCCGTCCCCGTTTGGGCGATGCCCATAATATCCTTTCCCTCGATCGCTATCGGTATCGACTGCTCCTGAATTGGCGTTGGCACGCTAAAGCCGACGCGAGAGAGAACCTGAAGAATGCCCGGCGCGATACCGAGCCCATAAAAATCTTTTTGATCAGAACCCATAGCTGTCATGCTGAAAATTCTGTTTTTTGAATGCTAAGCGGTCTCTACGGGACTGGGGAAAAGGCTGGCGTTGATATTTCCGTGGACTTCGGTGGCAAGCTTTCTCCATAATTCTCGTTTTTTCCAAAATGTGTTGCTGTCGCTCATTTCTTGAGCGCGAATGCGGCTCAAGTCGCGGACGACGACGTTTCTGTCGTGGCCCAAGTCCTCGCTCGTCGGCGTGGCGAGGTCTTTTACTCCCTGATGGATCTGCCTTAAGTTGATGTACTTGGTAGAAAGGTCCTTCTCCCTATTGATCTTGAGGCGAGAAAATCCCTGGGAAAGGGCGGGGTCAAGTTCGACGCATTCGATAAAGTCGTGAATGGCTACAAAAAAAGCGAAGCTCGCCGGCGTTGCGGCGACTTTCTTGAATTTTTTATCCAGGTTCGATTTTGCCTTTAAGAGCGGTTTCATTGCGTTATTCGTAGCTTAACACGATGACAGGAGAATAGCAATTTTATCCTTGCGCGAGCTGTTCGCGCCACAAAACGGCGTAGAGGACCAGATAATTCAAAAGTTTTAGAAAACTCCTTGTGGAAAAAACAAAGGCCTCGAGCGTTTTCACGCTTGAGGCCTTAAGACGAGGTCGAGTTCGCCGAAGAGTAACTGTTTCGCGAGCTTGGCGAATCCCAGAATTTCCCAGACAAGAGAATAGGGGGCAAGCGAGGCCAGCGTCTTAGCTCACTAACTTGGAACCGGTGGCGGGATTGGGTTACCATTCGACGAGCGCAGAGCCATACTGCCAGCCGTCGCCCACGGCAGCGAGCACAATTAGATCACCTCTGTGTAGATCGCCGCTTTTCGCGAGCTCGTGCAAGGTAATCGGGAGAGTGGCATTCACGGTGTTTCCATACCGATCGCAGTTGATTGGTACGGAGTGACGCGGAATATTCAATTCTCGAATCACTGCTTGCAGAAATGGCTGGCTAGCCTGATGGAAAACAAAATACTTAATATCCTCCACATACTTGCCAACTTTTCGCAAAAGCTGTGTAACAGCCCACGCAAGTAAACTCACTC
>JBBUGM010000003.1:0-20336 GCA_038077975.1 Patescibacteria group bacterium | reverse complement strand
CCGCTCAAAACCGCAAAAGAACCCGTAGAAAAACATCGGCTCGAACCATATTTTGCGAAATCGCCAATTCGTTTTTACCCCGAAAATCCAATACAAATTAGCCGCCGAGCGAAGCGAGGCGAACCAAAACTCTTTGACTTTTCCTTTCTGGTGCCCTCGGCAGGAATTGAACCTGCATCACCTCCCCCGCCCCGCACCTTTTCTTTGCGTGTCCCCATGAGGAATTGAACCTCAATCTCGGGCTTCGGAGGCCCGCGTTCTATCCGTTGAACTACGGGGACATCTTAAAAAGGTGCGGGGTGAAGAGGGAGATATTCTATCCGTTAAACTACGGGGGCGTATAACTATCCTACGATAAAGTAATAAAATTCGTAAACTGCGGCCAAAAGAAACGCGGCGATAACAAGATTGTAAAAAAACTTTTCCACGCCGCTTAGGCCGAGAACGCGTTTGCCGACAAGGACTATCAAAACATATTGCAGGGCCAGAAACACTCCTCCGGCAAGGCCGATTACTTTCAAAAAATTACTGAAGCCCGAAAGAACCAAAAGCGGAGGAAGAAAAACGGTTAGTGCCAAGCCCCAGTGAGATTTCCAGCCGAGATCCTTTGTAAGAGAATTTTTTATCTCTAGCCCTATTGGCATGTAGGATGTCCAAAGAGCGAAAATCCCTAAAACTCCGAGCGCTCCAAGCTTCCACTCCGGCCAGGCGGCGAGGCCGGATATCGCATCCGGCGCGATAATTGCGGTTGAGCCCAAAATTCCGACGACAAATAAGACGTAAAGTCCCGCCGCCGCAAATGTTCCCGCAAAAAATGGTTTTCTCGGAAAATAACCACCCTCGCCCTCGGCCCCCGCTTGTCTTTTGTCACTTGTCTCTTGTGCTCTTTTTCTCTCAGCGAACAATGGCTCGATCGCCGTCCAGCCAGCAAGAGAAAAAAGAACAACGCCGAATGGCAAAAAGAAATTGCCGAAGTCGATGGCCGGAACGGAAACTTGCGGCAGAAACTGCGGCGCCGAGAAAAAGATGAGTAAAATAATGCCTGCCATAAAAACTATCCCGGCGAGTTCGAGTCCAACCACGCGCCTCTCGAAAAAGAGCGGGGCAATACTGACAAGCCAAAACATGAACAGTCCGACTCCATCTCCAGCGGATGGCCAGAAGAGACGGATAAAGCTCGTACCCAAAATAAGATAGATGACCAGTGCGAGAATAAGTCCCGCGAGCACAGAAAAGAGTCCCATTCGATACCAAAACTTTCCCAAAAAATCCCGCGCCATGCCCAAAAGCCGCCTTTTCTCATCGGCACGAGCGAGCGTTCTCCAATAAAGGATGTGCGAACCGGCGACAATAAAACTTAGAACGAATAAATAAAAAATTCCGACCATCCAGCCGGATTTAAAAAAAATGTATGGCAGACCGAACATTCCGGCCCCGATGGTGGTAGCCGTAATAACGCCCGCTTCTCTAAAAAATCTGGTCATACGTTTTGCGTTGTAGATACGCGTATCGGCTTATGGTAATCGGCTTTCGGTCGTAAAACCAAAACGAACGATACGGGCTTCGCAACCGCACGCCAAAAGACGGTTTTACTCCGCCGCGTATACCTCGTCCCCTTCACGCACCTTTTCCGAAACCTTGATGCCGACTTCCTGTCCCTTCTTTGCGGATGGAATTTCTTTGTGGTCGAACTGCATCGATTTGATTGCTTCCTCGAAGTCCGTAGTCGCTCCCTTAAAATGGACGCGCGTGCCTGCGTCAACTTTTTTCTTGAATTTCACGATGGCAACTCCGATGTGGCTGTAATAATGCGTAACTTCGCCGATCGGTTTTGGTACCGCTGATTTTTTCGCCATGGTTTTATTTTTATAATTTTTTCCGACCTTGATTGTATTTAGTTACTACCTACTACCCACTACCCTTCCGCGTGCTGCTTGGGAATATAATTTGCTAAATCTAGCCCAGCTTCTTCTGCTTCGATGAGCGCTATCACTTTCTCCACTAATTCTTCCGGATTGTTCGACCAGATTATCTTCCCCGGGCCGCGCTTCGCCCTCTCCACGATCTCTTGAAGCATATCGCTGATGCCATCCGTGCCCAAAAGAACACCTTGCGGCTTTTTATCTTCAAAGGCAATGGTAAATTCGTTAAGCGTCCCCATCCTTCCGGCCAGGGTAATCACTGCGTCGGCCGCGCGCGTAAGCAGCAGGTTCCTTCCCGAATAATCGAAACCGGTATAGACGATAACGTCGTGATAATCCAGCGGAAGCTGGAAATTTTTAACGTGATCGCGCTTCGAGACGGCCGGTGAAAGCCCGACAACGAATCCGCCGGCTTCTTTCGCGCCCTTCGCCGACCAAAAAGGAATGCCGGTCGTCGCGCCCGTTACTAGGATCATGTTGTGCCGGGCGATGATGCGTCCGATTTCCTCGGCCTTCGCAATCGCCTCTTCGCCGCCGAAAGTCGTGTCGGCCGAGCCGGAAACGCATATCTTGTATTTCAGATGCCTCCCGTGATTATGATTGTTTTTATTCGGCATTGATTTTTTATTATAACCGGCGGCGAGGATGAAAGCAAAACAAACAACTGTTTTGATTTCAGACGAGCGAACCGGATATATGAGCAAAGCGATTATAACAATTCCACGGTTGCACCCGCCTTCGGTACTTCCGCGAGCACGGCGAGGTCGTCGCGTATCCTCCCGGCTAGGGCTTCGCTCGCGCCTTTGTCGCCCTGTACTACAAAAACTTTCTTCAGCGACTGGCGCATCGGGTGGAGCCACTTCAAAAGCAACGGCTGGTCGGCATGGGCGGAATAACCGGGGATGTTGATCTTTTTACAGCGCACCGGAACTTTTTCTCCAAAAATTTTTACTTCTTCTGCCCCGTCCAAAATAAGGCGGCCCAAAGAATTATGCGCCTGATAACCGATAAAAAGAATTGCGCTGTTCGGATCGGAAAGATAACGACGCGCGTGGTGAAGTATTCTCCCGCCCTGCATCATGCCCGATCCGGCAATGATGACCTTTGGGGGCGGTACACCGTTGATCTGTTTTGATTGCTCCGTGCTTAGGGTAAGTTGCAATCCCGGAAAACTTAAAATGTCTTCTCCTTTTGCCGCGATTGCGGCAGTTTCTTTATTGAAATATGACTCATATTTTTTGTAAACGGCGGTTAGTTTTATTGCCAAGGGGCTATCGATAAAAACCGGCACGCGCGGAACGCGGCCGTCCTCGAAAAGACCGTTTAAATGATACAAAAGTTCCTGCGTGCGCTCCATGGCAAACGCGGGAATCATTAGGGTCCCGCCCGCTTTTACCACGTCTTCGATCGCGTCCTCGAGCGTTTCCTGCCGCTTATCAACGTTCTCGTGAACTCTGTCGCCATAAGTTGATTCCACCAAACAATAATCGGCTTTGTCCAACCTTTCCGTTGGACGAATGATTGGCGCAGGGGAATTCCCGAGGTCTCCGGAGAAAACAACTGTTTTGCCTTCTGCTTCGATCTTAATGAACGACGAACCTAAAATATGTCCGGCATCGAAGAGCTCCGCGCGGAACGGGCCGATTTCTATGATTTCGTGGTATTGCCTCTTTTCCCAAAGCTTCATCGTCTCGTTCACGTCTTCGGTTGTACAGATGGGGTTTCTCCCTTCTCGCTCCGCCTCCTTGCCCAAAATGTTCTCCGAATCCAAAAGCAAAAGCTCGGAAAAATCCTTGCAGGCGGGAGTGGAGAATATCTCGCCGCGAAAACCGTCTTTGTAAAGCTTCGGCAGGCGGCCGATGTGGTCTAGATGCGAATGCGTAATAAAAACCGCCCTGATCTCTTTCGGATCATAAGGAAATTTTTCAAAGTTCTGCCGCTCGGCATAGTTCGAACCCTGCATAAGCCCGCAGTCAACCAAGATCTTGGTTGACCCTGAGCTTGCCGAAGGGTCGCGAGCTTCAAGCAAATAATTCGCACCGGTAACCGAACCCGCTCCGCCGTGGAAAGTAAGACGCATAATGTGATTATAGCGCCTTTACTTTATTGTGAAAAACTGCTAAAATGCCACCAGGTCATTTAAGGGGGGGCTTTATGGAGAATTTTTCTGGTCTGATTGGAAAAACCGTAGAACTAGTTGGGTTTAGGAGCGGCAACGACAAGGGAATTCGCGGAGAAGTTGTCGCGGTTTATTCTAACCATAGTGGTGGCTTCTTGTGGATCTTTGGAGGACTAAGTACCAACCTGTGCCTGGTCGTAAAAAAACCAGATGGCACATTAAGAGATCTGTATATTGACAATGTGCAAGTTGTTGGCTGACAGTCCAGTCTAAACCAGTAAGTGGCGCGAGAAATCGCGCCGCTTCATTTTTTGCCTGTTTTATTCTTAAATCCTGCGATCGCAGGATTTAAGAATTTATCTTTTTCGCGCAAGTGCATCTTCAACGATCTTTCTCTCGTTCCACGGAATTCTTTTACCGCTAGCAAAATGCATAAATTCCTGGCTGCCGATGCCGGTTATAACTACGGTGTCGCCTCCACGGGCAAGATCGACTGCCTTATTGATTGCTTCGCGTCTGTCTAAAATTGTTCGATAAGAATTTGGGGTTTGGAATTTGGAATTTGGCACATCCAAAAATTCGGCTTCGATCTCCTTTGCAATTTCTGCCGGATTTTCGTCGTATGGATCTTCGGAAGTCAAAATAATTTCGTCGCAATACTCCGCGGTGATCTTCCCCATCTCCGGCCGCTTCCACTTGTCGCGTCCTCCACCCGCTGATCCCAAAACACAGATCAGTTTAGAATTTAGAGTTTCGGATTTAGAATTTATCGCTCGCAGTGTTTTATAAACAGCTTCGAGCGATTGGGGGGTATGCGCGTAATCCCCCACCGCCGTTATTCCGCCACGCCTTATAAATTCCATCCTCCCCGGCACGCCGCGGAAGTTCTGAAGCGCCTGCGCGATGGTTTTTATGTCGATCCCGAGTTTTAGGGCAACGGCGATGGCGGCCGCGGCGTTATCGCGGTTAAAGTCGCTCCAAACGAAAGCATGTTCGTCTATCGCACCCCTAAGCTGCAAATCGCTCGGCATCGCGTGTAAAACTTCATCGGATTTTCGTGAATACAAAGTCGGATTAAAAACGATCAGCCGGTCGGAGAAAAATTTCGCGCTTTCGTCTTCCTTGTTCAGAAAAATCTTGCCGCGGCGCGCCGTGACGTAGCGCAAAAACCGCAATTTCGCTTTGCGATATTTTTCAAAAGAACCGTGCGACTCGATGTGCTCGGGGTGCAGATTCGTCAAAACCCCCATATTCCAATTTATAAAGCGGTGTCGGTTAAGGGCAACTCCCTGCGACGTAACTTCAACGAGGGCGTAATTACATCCCGCTTTGATCGCTCGGCGCAAAAATCGCTGTATATAAAACCTGCCCGGCATCGTGTTGCCACTGCGATTTTTCTCGCTATTCTCGGCGATCTTCATACGCAAGGAGGACAAAATCGCCGTCTTTTTCCCGGCGGCCTCGAGTATCGCGCTTAGCAATTCTATAACGGTTGTTTTTCCTTTCGTGCCGGTAACACCTATTACAAAAATATGCCGCGAGGGATAACCGTAAAGCGCGGCCGAACTCCACGCCCAAAGAAAGTGGTAGAACCAAACAAACCCGGGCAATTTATAGAAAGCCCGCACAAGCGGGAATTTTTTTATTCTTGCGAACATAAATTTTTTATCCCCTCCCTAAAACTTTCAGCGCCGCCTTAAGACGCTCTTCGAGATCCACAATTTTTTCGTCCACTTGAGCAAGCGCCGCCTTCACTTGCTCGCGGCGGTAGCCCAAGCCGGCAAGCGTTTCCACCAAATCAACGTCCGACTCCATTTTCGAGACCGTGAGTCCCGCCTTCGCCGATTCCACTTTGCCGCGAAGTTCAAGCACAATGCGCTCGGCCGTCTTCCTGCCGATGCCAGAGGCGCGCGTCAAAAGATCGGGCCGGTTTTCTTTGACGGCGGCCGAAAGCTCTTTCAGCTCGGCGACATTCAAAATCGCGATCGCGGACTTTGGCCCGACGCCGGAGACGGAGATCAAAAGCTCAAAAAACCGCATTTCTTCCTCCGTTAAAAATCCGTAGAGATCGAGCGCATCCTCGCGGACATGCAAATGGCAAAAAAACTTAACTTCCGCGCCCGCTTTCGGCAATTTATCAAGCGTGTTGCTGTTAGTAAATATCTTTAATCCCAAGCCCGCGGCGTCGACTACCGCAAACCCGCTCGCCTTCGAGGCCAATTTTCCAGAGACGCTGTAGAGCATTTGATCTAATTATAAACGAAAACGGCACGCAAGTATTGCGCGCCGCGGAATGGTTGAAGCTATGACCCTAGATAACTCTCGGCTCGTTCAATGTTCTGCAAATCATCTTCGAGCGTGCTTTTTTCTAGCCGGAGTGTCAGAATTTTTTTATCAATTTCGCTCGCATTTTTTGCTCGCTGGAGTGCTGGAATTTCTTTGTCAATTTCTCCGATCCTTTTTTCAATGGCTGTTTTCTCGGCTCGAATATCTTTCTTCAAAGCAAGAACCTCTTCCAGGAAAGCGATCGTGAGTTCGAGCCGGTGTTTCCTGTTCAATGGTTCTTGCTCGTCGCTCATCATACGAGGCGCGTCCTCATCGCCCATATTCCAAATTTCTTGATTGCGAGCCCTTATCTGTTCATGCTCCTTGTCTAATGCGGCGACCTCGAACCGTAGGCGGCGAATTGCGGCTTGGATCTTCCTTCTGCTCGGAACGCAACGCTTTCTTTTAGCCACTGTGTCCTCCGAAAGTTCTGACTACATAATAATCAATTTTGTTGACTTTGCCAAGGGAATTTCGTATATTTAGCTTAGTTTTTCCAACGGAGAAAAATTGTGCAAATTTTTCTGATCTGTTCGGTCCGTAAGGCAGACGAGAAAGAAAGGGCGGCTCAGCTCGCATACGTCAAAAAACTAGAAATGGCCGGGCACGAGGTTTACTGGCCAACAAGAGACAATCCGCATCAAAAAACAGATCTGATCGGCCTTCTGATTTGTGACTGGAACAGAGAGGCGATATTCTTGGCTCAAGAGATTCATATTTGGTACAGCAGTGACTCCGAGGGTTCTAAGTTCGATTTCGGAATGGTGTTCATGCTAAATAGATCTCGCAACGTTAAGATTGTCATCGCCAATCCTGAGGCCGTCCGGCCTACTCCACATAAAAGTTTTGAAAACGTGCTTCTCGCGCTCACTGGCAATCTATAATCCATTACCCCGACTTCGGTCGGGGTTGTTTTTCCGACAATTTGTTTGTAAAATACAGTCAGCTGAATCATAAGGAGAAAATCCCTTGCCGAACGACGAGAAGTTTATGAAATTGGCAATCGAACTCGCGAGATTTTCTTTGATCGACGGAGAGTTCCCGGTGGGAGCGATCGTTGTGCGCCTCGGCGCAAACCGGGGCGGGATTTTTATTTTGACTTGAATAATTTTTTTATTTGTGCTAGAATACCAGCAGTTCTTCGAGGAGGAAATCATTGGACACGAGAGATTCCGAAAACCGCCTGGTCTTTTATGAAACGATTGGCTCGATTTTCTGGTTTTTGATGGATGGCGCGTGGCTACTTGAGTGGCAATGGCTGGCTTTCGCCATGGTCATTCCTGCGGCGATTTATAATCTTCTGGTTTTCCGATACACGCCAAGAAATTACAGCGATATGGCGATTACGGGCGCGATGAACGCCTGGCTTGCCATGAACACGCTTTGGATAATTGCCGACATGCGCGGCATCGACGCGCTTGTCTTCCCGGCAAAAATCTCTTTATTGATTGGCGTCGGGCTGCTTTTATCCGTTGGAATCCGCAACCCCTCGCGGCAAGTTCTTTTGAATATCCTTCGCCGCTTTCGCCGATTTCGCATAAGAAGCCCGTTTTCCTCTTAAACACCAAGCCGTGGCATGTGCCGCGGCTTGCATTTTTTTATTAGTAGCTTATACTACATTCTATATTCTAGATTCTGCATTCTAGTCCTATGCCAAACATCGCTTCAGCCAAAAAAGCACTGCGCCAGTCAATTGGACGGCGCGCAAGAAACCTCGCGAAAGCGGAGGCCTATAAGCGCGCGGTGAAAGTTTATAAAAAACTTGTCTCGGCTAAGAAGATCGAAGAGGCCAAGACGGCGCTCCGAAAGGTTTATAAATCGCTCGACAAAGCCGCGAAAACAAACGTCATCACAAAAAACAAAGCGAGTCGGTTAAAATCGCGACTCGCGAAATTGCTCTCGAGATAGAAAAAGCCCTCGGCGCGTAGCCGGGGGCTTTTGTTATGCTATGACTATTTGGAAAAAAGATATTTCGTGGCGATTGCGCCGACAAAAGAGGCAATCGACATGACGCCGCCAGCGATTACACCCACGGTCTTTTCCATATAAGGCAATTGGCTTAGAACCAGCGTGGCAAACATGGCGAATAAAATGCCGATTCCGAGTATAAATAAGGGGGCAGCAAATTCATTTACCCTAGAAGTGCCCGCTTCGGTGGCGGAAACCGTTTGAGTTGCTTCACTTTCAACCATGGATTCTCCAAATAGTATGGAAATTACCTATAAAGAGTGTAGGGCAACTAAATTATCGTGTCAAGCAGTACCTCCTCATACTCCAGCTTCCCCGATTTCACCATAAAATCGTATTCCGCCATCTGCGGGATCCGCTCGCGCCAGAGTGATGCTAAAATATTGAAAATCTTTGCCGGCGGATCTTTTTGCGAAAAAAGTTTTTCGAGCGCCCAGAGGCGGGTTTTGAGGTTTTGGCTTTTCGCGCTATTCACCATCATCCAATAATTCGGCACCGTCTCAAGGCCGAGTGCTTCAAGGTCGGCGCGGGAAATCTCCTTTTTGTCTAGATTGCTCAATTTATCGAGTTCCGTAACCAATCCCCAAGAATTTTTCGCGTAAACTTCAGCAAGGAAGTTTGCGGCGGCGGGCGCGAGAACCACCCCCCGCGCCTCCGCGACACCGTCGTCGCTTTGGCGACGCAAGCGTGATTTTGCCTCTTTTCTTATAAATAAATCCCATTCGGCGCCTGCAAGATGCTCAAATTCTTCACTAACGGACGGTTTTGGGGCATTTACAATAAACTTCAGCGCGCCTGCGGGTTTTTTGCTTTCGGAGATCGCTACTATTGCGGCTGGATCACCCGCAATTGATTTCAAAATTTCCACAAGCTTCTTCTCGTCCGCTTCTAACGCATTTTCCAAAACCGCTAACTTCTTTTTTTCGAAAAGCGACTGGCTGCGCAAAAAAGTTTCAAGCCGCTCAAGCGCTTCCGGGTTTTCCAGATCGAAATAATCCAAGCTAAGGCCGGAGTATTTCTTCTTAAACTCGGCGATATAGAACTTTTTGCGCTCTGCCCGACGATAGTCATCGGGACCGTATAAGAAAATTATCATTTTTCTAATAGTTGTCTCTCTACTCCCAAAAGTAATTTAGCAGATATTTTATAAAAATTGTAGCCCCGTTCGGTTTTGCCGAACGGGGCTGAGGGACCGAGGGTCCCAAGTGTGGAGGGTCTAACTTTCCGAGGTCTGCTTGCGAGGCCGGACGCCGGCCAAGACACAGTCGTCGTCCCACCTGAC
The DNA here is from genome assembly GCA_038077975.1 of Patescibacteria group bacterium. Taxonomy (GTDB): domain Bacteria; phylum Patescibacteriota; class Minisyncoccia; order UBA6257; family 2-01-FULL-56-20; genus JBBUGM01. The sequence goes on along the minus strand of JBBUGM010000003.1, from coordinate 10,720 downwards.
GACCGCATAGTCCAGGCTAAGTTCGCGGTACGCGGGACGGCGGCGAACGTAGATCACGCGGCGGTCGCCGTACGGGTCCCGCCAGGGCTCGTGAAGGAAGATGATGAACGGCTTTTTACCGGTTGTTCTCTTCCCGAACTGCTCGGCGAAGCGGAGAGCGTGTTCATGGGTTGGACGCTTGAGGCCAGCTTCGGCGAGGAGCCGGAGTCCTTCCTCTTCGGTGAAGCTTTTGCCGGGATCGATGATCTCGATCTCGACGTCTTCTGGATCGTGCGGCTGGAGCGGGAAGTTCTTCTGGGTGATCAAGTCGTTTACCCAGAAACCTTCCTTCTTCAGACCTTTCACGATTTGGTCTGTGGTTTTGGGGCCGCCGAGGCGGATGGTGTAGGTTTCGGTCGACGGGGATGACTTTCTTGAAACCGCGGGCGAAAGGCGTTCGATGCGAACAATTTCGGCTTTTCCGTCATAGACCAAACGCAGGAAAGAAAGGTTGGCCGCGAGCCACCCTACAAACTCCAGAGGAAGATCCGCGAGTTCACGGACGAGGCCGAGAAAGTCGCCTGCGATGAGCCGCTCAAACTGGTCTCGTGTGTAACCGTTACGCTTGAGCGCAAACTCTGCTTTTTGCGATTCTCCCGAACTAGTGAAGGTGTCGAACATGCCTTTCATGGCTTGTCCTCCTTTTGTGGTTTTTGCAGCTCACCCCGCATTCAGCGAAGTATGCCGCTTGCCAGCGGGCTCCCCCAATCGTGCCGGGTTTTGCCATAGCAGAAAATCCTCCTTGGACTAAAAGAACTTTCTGCTATGGCAAGATCAAATTATCTATATTTTCAAAGTACGCGCTAATTATATACCAAAACGCACCGCCTGTCAAGGGGTTCAGAGAAACGTCATTTTTCTGGTCATTGCGAGGGCGTAGCCCGTGGCAATCCCCGCAATACAACGAGATTGCTTCGCTTTGCTCGCAATGACGGCGAGCGTAAATGCTGTTTCCGAACAGCGCCAATTTGCCTCTATTTCTGACATTTCGGGCAAAAATAACTTGACCGTCCGCCCAACTTTATTCTTCTAATCTTACCACCGCATGCATGGCCCCTCGACTCCGCTCGGGGTAAACAAGCTAGTCCCTCGCGGTCGTAGACCCTGCGTGAATGCTGGTAATAACCCGATTCGCCGCCTGTGCGGCGGTAGTCGCGCAAAGTAAATCCTCCTTTTTTGATGGCTTCGCGGAGAACCTTACGGACGGCGCAGACCAACTTGCGGACCTCGCGGACATTTAAGCTTCTTGCTTTTCTTTTCGGATTAATTTTTGCCGTCCAAAGCGCTTCGTCCGCGTAAATGTTGCCGATGCCGGCGATATTCTTCTGGTCAAGGAGAAAATTTTTGATCGGACGCCCGGATGTCTTGAGAAGTTTCATGAGATGATCCGCATCAAATTTTCCCGAGAGCGGCTCAACTCCAAGTTGCGGCAAAACATCTTGTCGCGGCCACATAAACGTCCCGAACCGCCGCATATCAAAAAAGCGCAAAACTGAACCGTCGGAGAAAACGAATCTTGCCCGTTCATGTTTGGCCGCTGACTTACGCAGACCAGACGCAGACTTACTCTGAATTTTTTCCGCGTTCGTACGCGACGGTGCCCCGTGCCCCAGTCCGCGTTTGTCGGCAAACTTTTCGTAGAAAAGTTGTCCGGTCATACGCAAATGTACGACGCAATGATGGCCACAATCTACCCCGTTAGAGGCGGGCACGCGCTGTGAGCCCCCCGCCCGACCGAACGGTCGTTCGGGCAGGTCGCGGCCTCTAACGGGGCGGAGGTCAAAAACAATATATTTCCCGCGGCGATGAACGCCCGAAACACGGACCGGTAATTTAACGGGCGGTTTCGATAATTTCTTATCGTACACGAAAAACCGGCTGAGTTTTTTGCCGGTGATTTTTCGATCCAACTCTCGAACTATTGTTTCAACTTCGGGCAATTCGGGCATGCAAATTTTGTTAACGAGTATAACGAGTTTTACAAAATTTCGCATCCCCGCCCTCTATGCGGCTTATTATTGGCTTAGAGGGCGGGGCGGCGATTTGGTGGCGCCTCGATCGTCGCCTACGGCTAGTTCTCGCCAGCCAAATCAGCCGCTTCGTGCTTCGGCACCAAATTCGGGTCGGTCGGCAGTGTAAAGTGGATCGTCGTGCCGCGGCCGACCTCGGACTCCGCCCAAATCTTGCCACCATGGGCGCGTATTATGTTTCTCGCGATATAAAGACCGAGTCCAGACCCTTCGGTTTGTGATTTCAGCGCGTTTTCGGCGCGATAAAATTTCGTGAAAAGCTTTTCGATGCCGCCTTCGGGAATGCCGATGCCGGTGTCCTCAACGGAAATCTGGAGGAACGGCTGATTTTTAAGCTCGCTTATCCTTACGACAACTTGGCCATTCTCCACGTTGTAGCGCACGGCGTTCTCGAGAAGATTGTTCAAGACGAGCGAAAACTTCTCCTTGTCGATAACTGCTCGCGGCAAGGCGCCCTTCGGTTGATCGAAATAAACCTTTACGCCTGCGTGCCGCGCCATCGGAGAAATCTCGGCAAGCGCGCTACTGATAAATTCGGCGATGTCCGTTTCTTCGAAATTGTATCCGAATCTTCCCTCTTCTATCCTCGCGATGTTTAAAAGGTCTTCGACAATTTTAAGCAAGCTTCTTGTTCCCGTAAGCGCTCCTTCCAGTATTGTTTTTCCCGTATCGCTGATCCCCGATTCTCCCGCAAGCGACTCAAGCGCCCAGCGCACCTCGGTAAGCGGTGTGCGAAGCTGATGCGAAGCAACTGTCAAAAATTCGGTTTTGGACCTGATCACTCCAAGCTCCCTCGTTCTGTCACGTATCACTTTCATGAAGCCCAGCAGTCCGCCCTTCTCGTCGCTCATCGGCGCAGTCAAAACGCGGAGCTCCAGATTCGGGTCTACAAAAGAAACGTCTGCTATTTGCGGATATTCCCCCGCCGGAGTGCGCGCGACAACGCCTGGCGCAAGCGAAGGGAAAATGACCTGTATGAGGAGCTGGAGCTCTACCTCGTCCACATCCTGTGGCCGAAGCTCCTTGTCCGCCATGTTTCTTGATCCCAGTTTGAAAAGTTTTTCCGCGGCGGGATTGAAAAAGATGACCCTGAAATTCCTGTCGTAGACCACGACAGCGTCTTCGAGCCCGAAGAGAATGCTCTTAAGCTCATTCCTCTCGATTGTCGACTCGCGCATGGCTTTGGCCGCGCGGTAAATGGCGATCGCGGTTGTGATCACGGCGCCGAAAATAAGTCCGGCAATGATCGTCCTAAATCCGATAGAAACAAAGCCGTATGCTACGGCGAAAATAGCCGCCAAAAGCGGCAAAATTATCCAAAGAATTCTCATCTCCGACCAGGCAAGGATCTCCGTGAGTTTCTTCAGACGGTCGGCTATTGGATTCATATTTCAATGATAACACCGCAGAAAAACCTAAAACAGCCCGTTTCCCGGCACCGGCTTCTTGGCAAGCGTTCGCTTCTTTTTTTCTTCCGGCTTTCCCTCCGCGCGCCTTATAAGCGTCTCGAACCCCATGCGGCGAAAATAATCTGTTTCTTCCTGCTTTTTTTCTTCGACTTTCAGCTCGTCAAGATTTTTAACTTCGATCGGCGCGTTCCTATCGAGAATAACCAATTCGCGGGAAAGATCTGCTTCTTTGCGGAACGGACCGAGTTTTTTCTCGAGCTTCGCGTCTCCCACTAAATTACGATACAAGTTTTCCACGCTGCCGAATTTCTGGATAAGTTCCGTTGCCGTCTTCGGCCCTACGCCGGGAACGCCTTTGATATTATCCGATGGGTCGCCCACAAGCGCCTTGTAGTCGATAAGCTGGTTCGGCTTAATACCGAATTTTTCTTCCACCGCTTTTTCGTCATAAACAAAAGTGTCGCTTACGCCTTTTCTGAATGTGCGAACCACGACTTTATCGCCGCGCACAAGTTGGAGCGTATCCTTGTCGCCGGTCAATATCATTATTCGCAGGTCGTTTTCGCCCGCGAATTTTTCCGCGAGCGTCGCGATAACGTCGTCCGCCTCGTATCCCGCCTTTTCAAAAGTTTTGATGCCGAAAACCGGAAAGAGATTGTGCGTTTCTATGATCTGCGAGATAAGTTCATTGGGCGCGGGCGGCCGCTGTGCTTTGTACTCTTTGTATTTCTTCTCGCGGAACGTCGGCTCCGGCCTATCGAAGGCGGCGGCAGCGTAGTCCGGCTTCTCTTCGCGCCAGAGCTTCAGCATGATGCTCGCGAGGCCATAGAGGGCGCCCGTCGGCCGCCCGTCGGGCGCGGTAAACGGTGGCAAGGCATGGAACGAGCGGTGAATGATGGAATTCGCGTCGATCAAAAGAAGGGTGCGCATTTGCATACATAATAACAAAACCGCGGGCTTTTGCCCGCGGGTGATCAGCGCTAAGTCTTTTTGTGAAGATTTCGCGCAAAGAGCGTCAACGGCTCACGAAAATCTTGCTGTTCTTGTTCCAACTGGTCCCAAGTCCACGGTTCCGACTTTGTTCCAAAAAAAAGCATGAAGTCGAACAGGGCCCAACTACAAAAGAACAACAAGAAAAAAAGGTCGTGAAGCGATCTCGCGAACGGATTGTAGCCGGAGACCATCTCGACCGCGGCTTGCCTGGCGGGATTAAGGAGCATCAAAAGAAGTGTAATAGACAACAAAACGGTTGAGCTGGCGGACATCGTTCGCCATCTACACAGAAACAGCCCTCCGATCTTGACTAGTAAAGAAACGAAAAACCAGGATAACAATCCATTGGATGCCATCACAAGAAGCCAGAAAGGGGTCTTACTGGAGAAATCTCGTGGGGTCACATAGGGCCATGAATAAACAGATGTAATTACAAAAGCAAGTATCGCAAACAACAAGCAAACCGATGCCTGGCGACGCAAAACCATGACAGCACTCCTCATAGAAAAGTTCTAATGAGTATTATACTAACAACGAAAAACTTGTCAAATTGCAACGATTTTTCTCTCGTTTTCGTGCCTACCGTGGAAAAATCTTATTCTGATTGCGCCCTTCGGGAGCAACTGGCGAATTTTATCAGCCCACTCGACAAGCACGATATTTTTGGGATCGGAAAAAATTTCTTTGATGCCCAAAGAAAGTAGTTCGCGCGGTTCTTTGATACGATAAGCATCTATATGAAACAAATCTCTAAATCCTAATCTCGAATCTCTAAACTTATGGCCCAACCGAAATCTTCGGAACAAAATGAATGTTGGGCTTGTGGTTCGTTTGCGGATGCCAAGCCCGCGCAAAAAACCCTGTACAAAAGTGGTTTTCCCGCTGCCGAGCTCGCCAGAGAGGGCGACAACCAGCGCCGTTTTCTTTTTCACACTGCCTCGTACCAATTTTTTTGCGAGTTTGCTGGCGAATTTCCGGGTCTCCGCCGCAGAATAACTTCGATATATCATTTCCTTTAAAACCGATTTGCCGATGCAAACAACAAAATGACTGCAGATACTAAAAAATACGAATATACGGAAAATCTAAATTAGTACATTCGTAAAAATTCGTATTTCGTAGCGCGCTATAGCAAGTCGCCCTTCTTCTTGATTCCGAGATGTTCGTAGGCGGGTGGCAAAACTATCCGGCCCAATGGCGAACGCTGAAGGAATCCCAGGGTCATCAAATAGGGCTCGTAAATTTCTTCGATCACGCCGCGGTCTTCGGAGAGCGCCGCCGATAAGGTGTTTACGCCCACGGGTCCACCGTTGAATTTTTCGATGATTATCGTGAGCAAGCGCCGGTCTTGCGGTTCGAGCCCGAGCTCGTCGATCTCGAGCATGGCAAGGGCTTCGCGAGCAACTTTGGCATCTATCTCTTTTTTATTGTTGACTTCGGCGTAGTCGCGCGCGCGCTTCAAAAGCCGATTCGCCACGCGCGGCGTGCCGCGCGATGCGCGCGCGAGAACCGCGACTGCTTCCGGCAAAACGTCCATGCCCAAAATACCGGCTGACCGTAAAACTATTTTTTTAATATCGTCCGGAGTGTAATAGTTGAGGCGAAAAGTCGCTCCGAAGCGGGAGCGGAGTGGCTGGGAAAGCAGATTTTCCCGCGTGGTCGCGGCAACGAGCGTGAACGCCGGCAAATCCAAACTTAAAGTTCGCGCGCTCGGCCCTTTGCCGATAACAAGGTGGAGTTTCCGCGCCTCCATCGCCGGGTAGAGAACTTCTTCGATCAGGGGGTTGATGCGGTGCGCCTCATCAATGAATAAAATTTCACCGGGCTCGAGATTCGTTAAAATCGCCGCGAGGTCTCCGGCTTTCTCTAACGCCGGGCCAGAAGTGGTACGCGCGTGCGAGCCGAGCTCTTGCGCGACAAGGTATGCGAGCGTTGTTTTTCCTAGTCCCGCTGGCCCCGCAAAAAGCACGTGGTCGGATGATTCCTTCCTTTTTTTCGCCGCTTCGATGATGACGCGCAAACTGTCCTTTATTTTTTCCTGGCCAACGTACTCACTCCATGCTCGAGGACGCAAAGCATGATCGATGCTCAAATCGTCCTTCTCCTCTGTTTTTATTTTTTTTGTTTGTGCCATGAATATTTCTGCGTTTTACATAGTGGCGAAACGCGCGTTTTTAAAGAAGCTTTCGGAGGAGTAGGAGGCTTTTTTATGCTTTACCCCTAGTGAGCGGCGCTCTTTTTGAGAAGCTATCGGAGGCGTTTTGGGCTTGGTTCCGCCGCAGACGGATCAAAACGCCGAGATGCAGAGCCGATTTTTCGCTGGAAAAAATCGAGCTCGGTTCTCAAAAAGACCAGCGACGCGAGCTCCTTGACAAATATTTAAAAGTATGCTATCATCTAGCCAGAATCAGCTTTGGCTGCTTCAAATCTGGGGGCACAAGGGGTGATTTCCAGAACCAGGATGGCCTGGTTCCGGCTGGGTCACTCCTCGAAATCATTCCAATTTCTCTTTTAATTAAGAGTTCTCCGTCCCCCGCTCTTTTGGGTTATCCCCAAAAGAGCGGGGGGCACGCCCCCAGGTTTAAGGCAGTGCTAACGCAAGCAATGCCAAACTACGAATTGCATACGAATCTACAAATTTGTGGCATTCACGTGTATTTGTAGTTTTGAATCGCTTATTTCACCACTCGATCTTTCCGGTTATCCTTTCTACCTCCTTGAGGTCCGTCTCGCCAGCCATAACCTTCAAGATGCCGTCTTCTTGCATACTAACCATTCCCTGAATTTCTGACAACTTCTTTAGGGACAATTCCGAAACTCCTTTCAAGATGCTTTCTTCCATTTCCGGAGTTCCTTCGAAGAATTCGAAAATTCCTATCCGGCCCTTGTATCCGAGGCCGCTGCATTTTTCGCAGCCAGCCGATTCGTAGAGCGTATATTTTTCGTATTTCGCTCTGTTCACCCGCGCCGGCAAATTTTTCAATAATTTTTCAAGTTTACCCTTGAGGTCTGCCTGTATTTTTATTTCTTTTTTACAGTACGGACAGATCTCACGCACAAGCCGTTGGGCGATGATGACGTTCAGCGCCGGGCCGATCGTTTCTACCTTGGCGCCGAGATTGATAAGCCGAGGGATAGCGCCGATCGCATCGTTCGTATGCAGGGTCGACAAAACGAGGTGTCCGGTAAGCGACGCTTGAAGCGCGATGTCCGACGTATCTTCGTCCCTGATCTCACCCACAAGCACGACATCCGGGTCCTGCCGCACTATCGCGCGCAGACCGCTCGCGAAGGTATAGCCCGACTCTTCATCCACTTGAGTTTGCTCGACGCCTTCAAGCCGATATTCGATCGGATCTTCAAGCGTGATGATTTTTATCTCCGGATTATTGATGTGGCGCAAAAAGGCATAAAGCGTCGTCGTCTTTCCCGAACCGGTCGGACCCGTGTTCAAAATGAGGCCGTTGGGCTTGGCGATCTGCCTCTCAACTATCACAAGGTCATCGTCCCTCAACCCAAGCCGTGAGAGACCAATAGAGGTAACTTCGGGGTCGAGGATCCTCATCACGACGTTCTCGCCGTATTCGGCAGGGATGACGGATACTCTTATCTCTACCTCTTTCTTGCCAAGTTTGATCGTAAAACGGCCGTCCTGCGCCTGATCGCGGATGTTTATCTTTAAACCCGCGAGGAGTTTGATGCGCGAGATCGTTCTTTCGTAAAAATCTTTCGGAAATTTGTCGAAAATATCGTGCAGCACGCCGTCCACTCTTAAACGCAATTTAGACGCGTTTTCTTCCGCCTCTGTGTGGATGTCAGACGCGCGGAGAGATAAGGCGCCGCCCAAAAGAACTTCGATAAGTTTTGTGGGTGTAAGTTTTGAAAAGTCCTCTTCGCTAAATTCTTTTCTGATAGCGTCGAAACTCTTGAGGCGCGCCATAAACTCTTCAACTTTTTTTTCTTCGATCGTCACGCGCCCGGTGATCTCTTCCGCTTCCGGATGGATGAAGCGATAAAGCTTCCAAACGCCTTCGAGCCCGGATGCGGAAGCAACGAATACTTTCAATTCATATTTTTTGTCCACAAGATCTTTAATAACCTTTTGCGATGCCGGCAGTTTTGGACTAAGAGCGGCAAGGGCCGTTTTTCTTCCTTTAAGCTCTATCGTCGCTATCTTGGCGTTTTTGGCTTCGGCTTCGGGCACAAGCCGCAAAGCATCGACCGATGCCGGCGTTTTCGAGAGATCGACATACTCATAGCCCAAATCGCGGGCAAGGCGCTGGGCCTGCCGCTCTTCCGCTTCACGTCGCATAAGATCGAGCTGGGACTTAAGGTCAGAGGTCGTTTTGGGGTCCATTATTCAAATATTACTTCAAAAACGCCTTATTCCCAAGCCTTAACGCGGGGTCTTTTTTTCCGCCGTTGTTCGAGCACGGCGAGATTACAGCGGCGCGAACCCCCTCGCTCGAAATCGATTTCGAGTGAGGGGGTGCTCGTTATTCTTTATAAATTTTCTTCGTTGCATAGCAACTCGAAAATTTATAGAATAACGGCATGGCGGGTCACTCTCATTGGGCGACAGAATCCCAATTTCCCCCGACCACCGGCTTTAAAAACCCTTGGTTTTTAATATTTTCCGACACGGGGGAAATTGATTCCCGTTGCCGGTCTTTTGAGCTATTCTGAAAGTAAAATTTAATCTAATTCTATGGCCGGACATAGTCATTGGGCGGGAATAAAACACAAGAAAGGAGCCGCGGACCAAAAGCGCGGCCAGCTTTTCGCCAAACTGCTTATGGCGATCTCTGTCGCCGCAAAAAGCGAGCCGAATCCAGAATTCAACCCGCGCCTTCGCACTGCAGTCCTACAAGCGAAAGATTCTAGCGTACCCAAGGAAAAAATAGACGCCGCGATCAAGCGCGCGGCGGAGGCATCGCAAAACCTCGAAGAGCTCTCTTTTGAAGCATACGGCCCCGGCGGCACGGCGATAATGATAGAGGCGATCGGCGATTCAAGGAACAGGACCGTTGCCGAGGTTAAAAAAATTTTAAGCGAAGCAGGAGGAAAATGGGCGGAACCGGGAAGCGTTCGTTGGGCGTTCACTCGCACGGACGCAAACGGACAAAACACGGACGCAAACGGAAATTTCACGGCGAATTTTTTGCAGGAATTAAACGATGAAGACAAAAACAAGCTACGGACGCTCGTCGAAGCGCTTGAGGAACATGACGACGTGCAAAAAGTTTATACGAACGCAAGATAAATTAACCTAATTGATCTAATTGCTCTAATTTCTAATCAAAAACCGGAAAATAAATTCCAAACCACAAATTACAAACCACAAACAAATTCAAGCACAAAAATTTAAAGTTCGAAACTTTTCGAATTTTGGTCATTCGAATTTAGATATTATCTGTAATTTGGTGCTTGTGATTTGTGATTTACCGAAGTTGAAATTTGATTAGGTTAATTAGAATAATTAGAAATTAGAAATTTTTATGATTGTTCTAGGCATTGACCCCGGAACCGAACGTGCCGGCTACGGCGTAGTAGAGAAAGCTGGCAGCAAAATTAAACTAATTGCGGCCGGGCTACTCAAAGTAAAAAGCAAGGGGCCGGAGGGCCTTCTCGAAATAAAAACGGCTTCTCTAAAGATAATCAAAAAATTCCATCCCGAAATGATGGCAATAGAGAAGCTTTTCTTTGCAAAAAATCAAAAAACTGCTTTGCGTGTTGCCGAGGCCCGCGGCGTCCTGCTTACGGCCGCCGCGGAGAGTGGACTCAAAATCAAGGAATATGGCCCTAACGAGGTTAAGGCCGGCATCACCGGATATGGTTTTGCGGACAAGAAGGCCGTTTTAAAAATGGTGCGGCTGATGCTGAAAGAGCCCGATTTGGAGGTGATTGACGACGCAAGCGATGCCCTGGCCCTCGCAATTCTCGGGGCATCCGATATCCACACTTGACTCCCGCGCGGCGCGCGAATATGCTTTTAAAAAATCAAGAATTTAAGCATTAATTATATAAAAAGGTCGTTATTGGGTTCTGAAGCTCAAAAACATGGCGAGAGGAAAGAAGGGGTTTAACCCCGAATCGGCCGAAGCCGGCACATTCGAAGAACTCGAAAGCACAGAAAAAATCGAGGAAGCGCTGGAGAGTAACGAACTTGATGAAGAAGACGAGTTCTAAAAAAATACTAAACCACCCCGCACTTAAGTGCGGGGGCTTCTTTGTTGGGTCGACTGAAAG
>JBBUGM010000002.1:0-13591 GCA_038077975.1 Patescibacteria group bacterium | reverse complement strand
AACCCTCTTTCCCGTCTTAAGCGCCTCGTCTATCATATCCAGCGTATTCACTTCATCCTTTAACGAGTCGTAAAACATCACAAGCCTTGCCTTTTTAAACTCCTCCTCATTAAATAACTTATCTTTTATTATACCACTTTTCCCCTTCTCTCGCAATATATTCTGAATACCATAATCCACCGCCACAAAGACACGAAGACACAAAGAATTGCTATCACCCATTTGGTGAAAGTATTGCCTGTTGCTGAAGCTCTCAGAACCCTGATTCTTCGTGCCTTTGTGCCTTAGTGGCAAAATTTAGATGTTGGATTTTGGTCTCCCTGAAAACATTTACACCTCAGGAAAATTATGTTATGCTCCTCGTTTGTATTAGGAGCGAGCTACTCCTGTATGCACGCATTGAACTTCGTGATCTGCGCGTTGTAGTCCGCTATCAGCGCTTTTAGCTCCTCGATCATTGAATTGTACTGGGCAACAAGCGCGTTGTATTCGTCCGCTTTTTGTCTGTATTCCGGACTGCGGCGGTTCATATTCTCGAGTTCCGCATAGCGCGCTTCAAGTTCCGTCTTAGTCTCTTGAACCATGTTTTGTAAAAGTTCTATCTGCGATTTAATGGACGGGTTCGGCTGTGGGCAAAGCGAAAGCGTCTTCCCGAAAACTTGCACCGCAAGCCAGGTGACCCTGCCTTCGAAGAAACCGCGCTCGACGGCGATACCTATCTCCGTATAGCGATCGTTTAAGATATTCGCGCGGTGTCCGGGGCTATCCATCCACGCCTGCACAAGATCTTGGTCGTCATCAAATCCGCCGAGGGCAAGATTTTCACCTAAAGTTATGTATTCGTAGCCGACATCCGCGGCAACATCCTGCACGTCCCCGCCCGTTGGCGAAACGTGCGCAAAATACTGCTTTTCGAACATGTCTTTGATGCGCAATTCCGCGATGGCATCAAGAGTGGTGTCTTCTTTAAGCACCGGGAGGCCATTCTCGATCCTTTGCGCGTTCGTCCAGTTGAAAGTTCCTGCGACTGTTAGTTCCGTCGACGCTTTTGGTATCTCGAGAGTCGGCGAGCGCAGTGGCGGCGGCGTCACGACCTCCGATGCAGCATTAAGTTGTTCCTTGATGCCATGGATCAAGGCATCGGTCGCCACTTTTTCGAATTCCTGGAGCTTGCTTTCAATTGCCGGACGCACAAAATTGAATATCTCCGCGCGAAAAACAAAACCGGCCAAGATAGCCGTCAAAAGCAACGAATATAAAATTAATTTCTTCTTCTGCATTTTCTCGTCCCATCTACTACTCACTACCCACTACCCACTACCCACTACCCACTATTTCTTCGGCGTGAGCGGATACTTCTTCAAAAGTTGCGCGTAGTAAACCAAATTTCTCGCCAAATTTTTTGCCATGTGTTGTGTTGAATCATTTTTTAATCGCTTCTCTTGGTCGAACTTCGTCGGCTGGCCGACTTCCCCTACCCAGTATGCGCCGCACTCCGGCGGAAGCGTGAACCCGAGCCAGGTTAAAACCATCATTATCGAACCCATCGTCGAGAGCGCTCCGTCTTCGCTTCCCGTGAGAACTACTCCAGCGACTTTGTTGTAAAGCACGCTCCTGCCGCCCTTGATATACTGCTCGTCGAAAGAATCCATCCTCTCGATAACTCTTTGCATCAAACTCGAGCGGCCGCCCCACCAGATCGGAGTTGCGAAAAGTATGACGTCAGCGGCAACTATCTTTTTTGCCACCTCTGGCCAATCGTCACCTTTGCCCTCGTTAAGGCCCAAACCGACGGGGATATTTTTGTCCGCAAGACGCACTTCTTCCGCGCTCACTGCGCAGTACGACCTCATGTTCTCAACAACCAAATCCGAAAGTTCTCCGGTATTCGAAACGCCGGGCGCGTGCTTGAGCGATGCGTTCAGAATGAGAGCCTTAAGCGGAACCGAATCCGGCATTTTGCATGTATCGCAGGGCTTTACCTTATACATCCAATAATTATAGCAGTTGCAACTTGATGGTTTTGACCGCAAAATCTGGTATCTACTCACCGTTCTGAGTAAGCCGGGACGGAAAATTTTATTGCCTGAGCTGCGTTCCGACCGCGGTCGGAACGCAATCGAAGGCGCTCTGTAAGATATCCCTTCGACTCTGCTCGGGGAATAACGGTCCGCTGGCCTTCTTGCAAAACCCTTAAATCCATGGTATAAAGGTTGGTAGAACCTCAAGTACTGCAAATAAGGAGAATCAAGGTGATAAGAGGAGATCCAGGAAATTCCGTTATTCCAGAACTTGCGGTGCCGGAACAACCAGGTATTATTACCGGATTCAAAGCAACGTTCAAGGAGTTTTGGCGTTCGAGATCTTTGCGTGTCGAAGAAAAAAAGGACGAACGAGCACGCGAGCGGAAAAAACAAGTCCTCTCTGCAAAGGCGTTGTCCGTGGTCATGCACACCCTCGTGATTGTCCTTGTCTTAACTTTGCCCGCTTTTTTTTCCAAAAAAGAAGATGCTAAGAAAATCGAAGTGGCTCGTGTTGATATCGACCCATATAAAGGCATCGTTTTCCCAATAAGCATGAAAAAGGCCGGCGGAGGAGGCGGAGGAGGAGATAGGAGCAAGCTCAAACCGTCCCGCGGAAAACTTCCGAAAAAATCCCTTTCCCAGCTTACTCCTCCAACCACAAAGGCCAAGAATCTGAATCCGCAATTGACCGCGGAACCAACGATTGTTCTTCCTCCAAAAATTGATGCTCCTAGCCCTCCTCTTCCGGATTACGGTGACCCGCAAGCGATTGCAACCCCTCCATCTGATGGAACAGGTTCGGGAGGTGGCATCGGCACCGGCTCCGGAGGCGGCGTCGGATCAGGAACTGGACCCGGCTTGGGACCGGGTAGCGGCGGCGGCTCCGGCGGCGGCGCATACAAAATCGGCGGTGGAGTTTCCGCCCCTGTCTGCATATACTGCCCCGATCCGGAATACACAGAGGAAGCGCGCAAGGGCCGGCATATGGGCGTTGTGGTCTTGTGGACAATAATTGACGAGAATGGCAGAGTGAAAGAAGTTAGAGTTCAGAAAACTTTGGGTATGGGACTCGACGAAGCGGCGGCAAGGGCCGTAACCAACTGGCGCTTTAAGCCCGCTGAGCGAAATGGCAAGCCCGTTCCTGTCTACATGACGATCGAAGTCACTTTCCACCTTTACTAAGACCTAGACCCTGCACTGCGGGGTCTATTTTTTGGCATGCGAATAACGCGCTTTCGGTCATTGATTGCGTCTGCCGAAGGCGGGTACCCGCCTTCGCTAGGCTTCGAACGGGCAGCCACCGGCGGAAACGCGCCCATGCGAATAAATTAAATGAAAAATAACCACTCCAAAAGCCACCGAAACGTTCAGTGATTCTTTACTTCCCCGCATCGGAATTTCCAAGATTTCATCCGCGAATTTTAATATCGAGGGCGGCAACCCCCTGCGCTCGTGGCCAAGAATCAACGCGATTCGAAACTGCGAACGCATCCGAATGCCACGAAAGCGGGAGTATGGGATAGATTTTTTACTCTGCTCGACGGCAAAAATCTTAAAACCGTCGGCGCGCAATTTTTTAATAACGCTTGCCGTACCGCGCGCCTGTTCCCACTCAACGTATTTTTCCGCGCCCATGGCGACTTTCGCGAACTGCGGCCGGAGTTTGCCGAAGCGATCCAACGGCATTGGCGTTATTCCGCACAAATAAATTTTTTTGACACCGGCCGCGTCCGCCGTGCGGAAGATAGAACCGACATTGTGCAAACTGCGGATGTTATGGAGTATAACGGCAATGTCCATTTATCAATCTTACATTATGTGATCTTGGTGAATAATGCGCTTTTTATTCCCTGAGCGGAGCGTAAGCGGAGTCGAAGGGTTGCGCTTTAAGCCAAAATGTTATCCTTCGACAAGCTCAGGAAATAACTTTTTGGCCAGTATTCAACAAGCTCTATGTTGGGTGCCTGCAGAAGATGAGATACATCTGTGACACTTCGGTGTTGCCGGATGATATATAAAATACGAATCAATAATCGCGGTAGAACGCGGTATGCTGGGCATGCCATGTCTACCGTATACGCCGCATACGGGGCGGCTGATCTCGCCCGTATTCCGACTCTCGGCAAAGAGGCGAAGAAGCGACTCGCCTGGATGGATTACTACCGCGCGCACGGCAAGAATGCGTCCCTCGCCTGCCGCCATTTCGGCATCTCGCGCCAGTGTTTCCACAAATGGAAGAAGCGCTACGATCCATATCGGTTGGAATCGCTCGAGGAAAAAAGCCGCCGTCCGAAGAGAACTCGGCAATGGGAAGTTTCGCGCCGAGACGAGTTCCGCATCCTTCGCCTGCGGAGGGCCCATATCCGTTACGGCAAGATGAATCTCAAGGTTCTTTATGGGCAGGAATACGGAGCACCCATCTCTTCCTGGAAAATCCAGCGCGTGATCGAGAAACATGGGTTGTACTTCCATCCCAAGAGGACAGAGGCCCTACGCAAGAAACGCAAGGCAAATCAGATAAAAAAGCGCATTACAGAGCTCAAGAAAGAGCAACGGACGGGATTCCTCGTCGCTCTCGATACTGTTGTGCGCTACGTTGCCGGAGCAAAGCGATATATCCTGACCGGCATCGATACCCACTCCAAGATCGCCTTCGCGAGGATGTATTCCACCAAGCATTCAAAGCATGCCGCCGATTTCCTGAAGCGGTTGCATTATCTCTTTGCCGCGAGGATCGAGAATCTCCAAACCGACAACGGATCGGAGTTTGCCAAAGAATTCCGCGAGGCGGCGCGCGAACTCTCATTGCCGCATTATTTCTCGCGTCCAAAGACGCCGACCGACAATCCGTTCGACGAGAGGTTCAACCGCACCCTGCAGGATGAATTCATAGCCATGGGCAACGTGACGTCCGACTGCGCCGTATTCAACAAAAAACTGACCGAATGGCTTATCGAATACAACTTCAAGAGGCCCCATCAAGCTCTTGGCTACGAGGTACCGGTCGAGTACCATTACAAGAACCAAAAAGTGTCACCGATGTACCCGTCCAGCACAGGTGCTTGACACCGTCCTTAGTTTCGCTAAAATAACATCAGGTAAATTTACTTTGCGATAAGGAGCTGAATGATGAGAAACGCAGTTCTTGCAGTAATCTTTGCCTTGATTTTCACTCTTGGAACGTTCGCGCAAGCCACGCCGCAGCTCGTAACGGCTGGTCCGTTCGCAACCGCGGAGGAAGCGGTGAACTTCGCCAATTCCCTGCCCGAAGCGAACCGCGAGTACGCACAGTTCCTCTGTGAATACAGGCGAGGCACCCCCGCAACTGCGGCCTACAGAGTTTGGTACGAAACAGGCGGAGACACTACGACCGATCAGGGCCTTCGCTGGCAAACATCGACTTTCTCCGACCTGGCCGCTGCCGTTGCCTCTCCCGAAGCGAATAAAAATCTTTCCCAATTTTCCCCATGCTTTAATCCGAACCGCAATCCTACGGGCACAACGGTAACGCTTTTTTATATTCCCGAACCTGCCGCGCCCGCGGCCCCCTACGTTCTCGTTGATCGATCATTCGCGAGCGCTAGCGAAGCCACGGCTTGGGCAAATAATAACCTTGCACCGGGAGTACGGCTTACCGCGCAGTTCCTGCCGGAACTCTCTGCGCCAACTCAAACTTCAAGCTCCTGGCGCATCATTACATCGCCATCGTTTGCGCCCACCACACAGGCGAACTGGCGCTGGCAAGCAGTTGAGAACGACTCTGCCGGAACCCCCCTCCAAACCGATACCGCGCTCGCAGTCATGAACCAAGATGACGGACTAACTGGCTATCGCCTCAGCGTTCAGTTTGACACAGCATCGACAACCAGCCGCATCGTCCTTTTTACCATCACTGTGGCCGACGAACCGACTCCTTAAGCAGATTGAATTCCCACAGCCATCTCCCAGGAGATGGCTGTTTTCTTTTTTTACGTAGCTTGGTGAATAATAGTCATTCCGAGCAAAGCGCAGGAATCTCGGGGTAAACTTCGCGAAGGATCTCCGGATTCTTCGGTTTCGCCTCAGAATGACTAAGTAAGGATTCTTCGGGCTCAAGCCCTCAGAATGACAAGGGAAAATGCATTAACCAAGCTTTTTTTTACGCGGCAATTTACAAAACCACATTTTCATGCTACACTGGCGTCAGATAATTCGACTGCAGAATACGGAGTGCAACGATGAGAAAACTCGCATTGGCTGCAATTTTTGCTTTGGTTCCCGCGCTTGGAGCGTTCGCTCAAACCGCCTTACCAGAACCCCCCCCCTCAAGCCAAACTGGAAATCCCGGCAACAATCTACGTAAGCGGACAACTGCTTTCCGAAAAGGGCGCAGATTACTTTTTGCGGATAACTGACACAAGCGCCGAAAACCTTTTCGCGCAAACAGAAGTGCGTTTGCGTTATGAAAGAACGGTCAATCCGCTCGCGGAAGGGCCAGAAGGTGATCTGATAATCGACCCCTTGGACTTGGCCACAAGAATACCGCGGGAAGATAATACTCTCGTTATCGTCTTTACGCATCAATTTCTGCATGAGTCGAAATCAGAAGCGCATCCCTACGGTCGGCTCGACTACGCCGCCACGCATCGCGGATGGATCGTTGTCGGCATGTATGCGAGAGAACTTGGGGAACGATTTGCTTCCGAGAGTACCTTGCGCCACGAACTCGGCCATGTATTCGGAGCGAACCATTCCGACGATCAAAATTCAGTAATGTGCTCGTCTGCTTCCGTATTTAACGCACGGTGCGCATCCGACTCTCTGGCTTTTGATGCGAACAGTTTGGGCGCGATCGAAGGCGGCATCAAAATGATGAACAGAATGGGCTTTGAAGGATACCAAATCCTCCGCTATCCGCCAGCCGCACCGACCATGCAAAGAACCGCAGAGGAAACACAGCGCCCGCTCACGGTTATTTTTCAGGCAAAACTCTTTTACTCCGGCTGCGAAGGATTGTCTTACGAGCTACTGCCTCGCGACAATTATCTCTCGAAGGCAGCGCAGAATTTTGCCGACAGACTTGGGCTCAATCAGCAAACAAACCTGCAAATCCGCCGCGGACTCACGGAGGAATGCTATAAAAACGCGTATCTCTCGCGGCCCCTAAACGATGCGAAAGAAGAATACCACTGGGGAAAAACACTGGATTTCGTCCGCAACCCGTTTTACTCTTTCGCATTCGGAGGACAAATCCAAATCCACATCGACGAACGCGTACTCAAGTTTTTCGGCGAAAAAACGCTGACGCGCGGCGTTCTCCACGAAGTCGCCCACCAAACTTGGGAGATCAAGAACTCCCGCTTCGCGAACTGGATGGAAAAAGAACTTGCCGTGGACAAGTACGTCGCGCTTTGGAATCCGGAATATACTCGAGACAGGGCGCTAGCTGACCTCGACCAATTCATCGCCTTCAAGGAAAACCAGTGGGACTGGTCCTTGCTTCTGCCTGAACTGAGCGAAGAACTGGCCAACGCCTCCAGCGCGCTCAAAACGCAAAAGCAGTATTACCTCAAGAACTGGAAATAAAAATTTTCGTCCTGACCGCAAGTCAGGACGATTTTTTTGCCACGACATTCTAACATTCTATAGAATGTTGGAATGTCGTGGCACTTATTTTAATTCGAGAACAACGTCCCGCCCGTGCCTTCAAGCGTGAACTTGGCGTTAATGAGCGATGGATCGCCGAAAAACCCGCCGGCGCCGGTATCACTGCCGTATCCCCAAAACTTGAGCGATGCAGAAGTCGATATATTATGTGTATTAACGTAGAGATACCACCTGTATGTGTGCCCGGCGATGATTCCCGGCAATGTATCGAAGGAAAAGACGGGGCTTCCAGTACAACTTTGTCCGGAATAAACGGTTTCGCTTGTTGCGACGGGCTCTCCCCCACTTTCCGGATCAAAGAGCAAGAGGTGGCAGGTAACGCCGTCAACAAATCTTGCGGATGTTGAAATATCGGCCGTGAAAACTTTAACGGAGCTCAAAACCCCGCCTGAGGCGAGAACAAAATCTTGGTAACCCGCTCCTAATGATGGGCTTAAGACCAAAGGACGGAATCCTTCCGGAAAATTCCAATTCGTAACGGTCGGCGCGGAAGTGTTGCTGAAATCGTCTTTGGCGCGGACGCCGATGGTGTACGAGTTCGGGAATTCAAGCTGGATCCCGGCAGATGTTGCGCCGCCTACGCCACCCCAGCCATCCGGCGAAAGTTCGCTTGATGTCGAATAGTTGAATTCATATTTTATAAGATTGTCAGCAGTGTCGGGGTCGGTTGAACTCGCCCACAGAATTCCAAGTCCCAAGTGGAATGGATCAAAGTCCAGAGCTGTTATCGCGGGCGAGGTTGGCGCCGACTGCGGCGGGAAGTTCGCCTGCATCACGGCGCGAATGTACGGATAAAATCTATAAATATGATCCACTTTGCCAACTAAGCCGACGAATTCATTCCACATCGCGTCCCCGCAAGGCGAGTCGCACGGCGGATTTGTCGTACCCTTCAATGCCACGTACGCGTTCTGCAAGTTGTTAATGGTCCAAAGGCGGTAATATTTGTTCGGCTGGAGCGGAATGTTCAAGTTTTTGATGACGACCTCTTTCATCTCGCGCGTGAATTCCTTGCCTTGAGACACTGTAAAATCCCTGTTCAATACCGAATAGTCGGGGTCAAGAAATTCTCGGATCAAAACCGTTGAGTCATACACGACATCGGGGTTGTTGCCTCCCTCCATCGCGCCTTCGAAGATGAGCGCGTAAACCGTACCGTAAAAACCCGTGCCTAGGTTGTACCAGTTGTCGCTGTAGTGGCTTCCGCGCGACGTTTCGTCTTTCATCGGCTGGATATCGACAAGAAAATCAGGAACGGCAACCGTGGTCGTCGCAATTTGCG
Organism: Patescibacteria group bacterium; assembly: GCA_038077975.1. Lineage (GTDB taxonomy): Bacteria > Patescibacteriota > Minisyncoccia > UBA6257 > 2-01-FULL-56-20 > JBBUGM01. The sequence goes on along the minus strand of JBBUGM010000002.1, from coordinate 4,639 downwards.
AAAGCTGTGTGTTATTCTCGTCTTTTGCCTCGATCGCATATGTAAACGTCTGTCCGTAGCCGGGAACGGGAATACTAATCGCGGTTGCAGTGGTCGTCGCGACGAGCGTTGAAGTTTCTCCCTCAACCTGGCTCAAGAAATATGCCGGCACGGTTCCCGATGCGTCCGTAAATGCCTGCCAGGCAAAGTCGATCTCGAGGCGGTCAAGTTTGAACTCGCCGGTAAATCCGCTGATCTGCGGCAATCCGGGAGAAGGCGGCAATTCGCCCGTCGAAGACGATTGCGGTGGCGTTGCCCCGCCGTCGCCCGGCGCGGGCTCGCCACCCGAGACGCTTACGCCTCCTCCGCTCGGAGGTGGTGTCCCCGAAACTCCCCAAACGATAGGCGTATTTGCTTCCGGACTCAATGCCGTTGCGCCAGCAACTTCTCCGGCTGGCGATGTAGCCGGATTAGACGGCTCGGGATTGTTTTGCGTCGTTTCTACCGCGACGGGACTTGCCGTAATTGGAGCCGGAGCTGGCACCGGTTCAGATAGATTCGGCTGTGACGGCGTACTCGCCGCGGCCGAATCGCTCCGCGGCGCAACCGTCGTCTGCCCCGGCCCAACCGTCGCTACGTATTTATCAAAAATCGCGAGCGTAAGGCCGCCAAGGTCGCTGAAGAATGAGAGCGTTGCGTCCCACGCCTTTACGACTTCACCGAATAGAGAAATATTCGAGAAGCTAATGCTATCGATCAATTCTCGATTTACTGCCTGGAATTGATACTCTTTATTTACCGCGTAATCAGCGGCATATTTTCTTGCCTGCTCTTTAAAAAGCTTGATCGCTCCCGCGCCCTCGATAACTGCCTTGCGCGAAAGGCGGAAGAAGTAGGCATCGAGGATGGGATAATAAGCTGGCTTCTCTAAAATTTCATAAATGATTTCATATTGATTTTTTTGTTCATTCCATCGATTGCCAACTCGAGCCAATATGAATTCTGAATTTTTTTCATCCAATCCATAACCAAAATTCTCATCGGAGCGCGTAATCTTCGGAAATTCATAAGCAGGATCATTGACCGTGTCTTTCGTAAAGAAGTATCTATTCGAATACCGCGCCGCCTCCGTTATATATTCCTCGATCGAGAACCTCGCGGCCGGTTGCACCCCACTATTTTTTAGGCCATTTGCTATTTGCAAGGGGCCAACTGTCTCGCGCGTCCATTTTTTCGTATATTCCTCGTAAGGCGAGCCGTAGTCGCCTGTCGCGCCGCTTAAGGCGTGTGCGTGCGGATCGTTCCTCGTATGTTCCGGTACCGTCGCGTCCTCCAAAAGATGCAGAGTGAATCCAAGCGTGCGATACGCCTCGCTTTGATTGCCTTGCGCCCAATAATCCAGGCCTTGTTTCCAGGTGCGATCCCCGCCGTAACGGGAATAACGATCTTGCATCACGCGGTTGTTAACCCAGTCAACGGAAGTAAGCGGCTCTTCCGTTGAAAGTCCGATGGTGCGGAGCGCCTGCACAATGTCTTCCGAAAGCCAGCCGGTGTTCTCTCCCGTCCAGGCGATGTTATGAACCGGGTCGTAGAAGTGGTTTATCCAGCGCGGCGGCTGGTCTTCAAGTGTACTGCCGGACACTATGAGTTCCCGCTCTTCCGCCGTTACGGGATCACCAGGATAGGCAAGATTATAAAAATTGATTATTTCGTCCGTAAGCGCGGGATGCGTTGTAAGCTCATCGTAGGCAAAAGCACGTCCGAAAACAGAGAGGATCAGCCAGAAAATTAAAAGTGTGGTTGTTAATTTTCTTGGCATCTAAAATTTTATATATCTAAAATTTTCCAAATACCGCTGGGATAAAGAACAAAATCAACTCCGACGGGATTATATATAGAGAAACTTTTGCCATCAGCCGTATATTCACCGCTTGAGAAATTTGCTTGTTTAAGTGGTGCAATAAAAACATCAACTTTGCCAGAATTTTTAATCTCATCAAGTTCGACACGCCATCCTTCTCTCTTCTCAATCACAAAATATTTACTCGCGAGTTCGTAGTCGCCCGCCTCGACTGCGGCAATATACATCTCTAGGGTTTCCTGGGGTGTCTTGCCGCCGTAAGTATCCGCGAGTTGTTTTTGGTAGAGCTCATCATTCCATTTTTTGAGCGCGTCCGCCAAATTTTCCACCGCCTTTTCCCCGCTCTTGAATTTGTAATAGCTCCACCCCAAAAGCCCACCTAGCGCCAAAATAATAAGCGCCAAAAAGGCGCCAACGAATTTCCAATAGCTATTTTTCTTGGGCTCCATGATAATAGGCCTAATTTTACACCAATAAAACCACTCCGTCAAGGGGCTATTTGGGCTGTGGATAACTTTCGGTTTTGTTTCGGTTATAATAAATAAAAAACAAAATGATCACTCCCCGAAAAAAGCGGATTATTGAATTTATAAATTCATACAGCCGAAAACACGGATTTGCGCCCTCAATGCCCGAAATCGCCAAACGATTCGATCTCGCCACTTCAACTGTCCACCAACATCTTTCCGAACTCGAGGCCGGCGGCCACCTGAAAAAAGAAAAAAATCGTCCGCGCTCCATCGCAATCGCAGAACGCGAACCGATGATTAAAATTCCTCTTTTGGGCACAATCGCCGCCGGACAGCCGCTTGCCCTTTTTGATACGCCAAGAGAAACAATCGCGGTTCCAAAAAACAAAATCCCGTCCTTATCGGAAGTGTATGCACTCCGCGTAGTCGGCAATAGCATGGTTGATGAAAACATTAATGATGGCGACACGATTTTAGTGAAACACCAAGATACAGCAGAAAACGGACAAAAAGTTGTCGCGCTGATAGACAACCAGGAAGCAACTCTTAAAAAATTCTATAAGGAGCGCGGCCACATCCGCCTACAACCGGCAAACAAAACTATAGAGCCGATTATTTTGCGCAACGGACGGGACGTTGCGATACAAGGCATAGTGCTGGACGTGATAAGAGAAAACGGAGCAGCGGCAATATCGATTCCAGAGCACAAAGGACAAGAAAAGGACAAAGAATTGTCTCTCAATAAAATTATTTGCGGTGATGCGACAATGTTTCACGCTGATTGTTCTAAGGCCTTCAAACTCCTAGCGAAAAACAGTATAGACCTCATCGCCACGGATCCTCCTTATTTTTTGGATGGAATGGATGACGAATGGTCCGATAGAAAGTTAAAAAGTAAAGCGGCCAAAGCAGGAGCCATACGAGGACTCCCCGTGGGAATGAAGTTTGACCCCGCACAGGGGAAAAAACTCCAAGAATTCTTCGTCCGAGTTTCCGTCGAGGCTCTGCGCGTATTAAAACCCGGAGGATTTATGGTTGTCTTCTCGCAGGGTCGTTTATTCCATCGCATTGCCGTAGCCGCGGAAGATGCGGGTTTTGAGATAAGAGATATGTTGATATGGGAGCACAATGGCGGACAAGGCAAGGCCTTTACCCAAAACCACTTTGTTAAAAAAATGAAAATCTCGGATGAAAAGAAAAGGGCGATTATCGAGCGATTACAAGGCAGAAAGACCCCGCAGTTGCGGCCAAAATTTGAAGCTATTTTGCTTGCCCAAAAACCAAGGGATGGAACATTTGTTGAAAATTGGCTGAGATGGCGCACGGGTCTTGTTGAAATAGATTTTCAGTCGCAGCAATCAACAATTTTTAATTATAAAAAGCCGAATATGCGGAAACTGATCGATCACATGACTATAAAACCGCTTGATTTAATGGAACGACTTGTCCAAGTGTTTAGCGTCCCCGGACAAACCGTACTAGACCCTTTTACCGGGAGCGGAACAACGGGAGTTGCGGCGCTAAGAAATGACAGGAAATTTATCGGCTTTGAAATTGAAAAAAAATATTTTAATATTGCCGTAAGTAGATTAAAAAATCATGAAAAAACTTAAAAAACGAGGCGGGCATGTTTTTATGTCGGCTGACGAGGTAGAAAGGTGGTACAAGAAACTAGAATCTGAATATAACACCCACCTTGCTCAATATGGAGTAAAATTTCCAGCGAAAGGCGCCACTAAGGCTTTGTGGCTTGCTTATCTTAGAAAGAATCAAGGGGTTTTGGTTCACAAAGACACAATCTCGTCTTTTGTAGAAACAATCAAGCCGAAAGCGGGTAAAGACCAACAAGTTCGGCATCTCGCCAGTGATGGATGGTATGTTCTCAATAAAGGCGACAAGCTACCGGGGAAAAAAGATGTAGTGCCAAGCGGCTATCATGTGCTTATTACAACCGAGAGTCCGAAGCCGACATTTTTATTTAAGTCCCTAAAGAGGGCGGGGAGAATTTCCGCAAAAGATTTCAGACAACTTAAAGCAGTATACGGTTTTCGCTGTGCTACTTGCGGATCACAAGAAGGTAAGCCGAATTTTCTGGGGCCGGACAAGAAAACATGCTTGCAGCAAGGGCACATGAATCCGCACAAGCCTCTCACGCTCGATAATTCGATCCCGCAATGCCAGGTGTGTAATGGCGTATATATGGACGATTACATATTCGACGCAAAGGGACAGGTTATCGCCGTTGCTTCGCCTAAACCCGTGTTGCGGGCTGAAAAAGAGGTGCAAAAAGAGATAAAAGAGGCCCTCGGCCTCGAGAAGTAGTTTTTCA
>JBBUGM010000001.1:40807-46684 GCA_038077975.1 Patescibacteria group bacterium | reverse complement strand
TTCCGCTTGTGCGCAAGGAAGTCGTGGCATTCACGATGTCCGCGGTGAGAGTTCCAGTAATGATACCTGCGCCTGAAGTGACGGAAGTTGTGGCATTGATAGTACCGGCTGTCAGGGCTCCGGTTACAACAGCAGAATTCAAAGAAGCTTGGCCGGTTGAAACCAAGGTTAGCGCCTGCAGGTTACCTGTTCCTGTCGCGTTCGAGAATGAAAGCCCTTGAAGCGACGAAATGCCTGTAACGGTTAGCGTTCCGGCCTGAAAATTGCCCGAACTTGTCGCATTAGTGAAAGTAATATTTGTCGAAGAAACAGTTCCGAAGATACCTGTGTTCGTAACGGAAAGAGAACCTATGCCAAGATTGCCAGTGCCGGTCGCGTTCGTGAACGTAAATCCCTGGAGAGACGAAACGCCACCGACAGTGAAACTGCTCGAGGCAACCAGCGGAATGCGAAATTCTGCGGTGGAGGTCGTAACAAGAAATTTATTTGTATCATTGGTGTCGCGTATAAGAAAAGCTCCGTCCGAAGAACTTGCGATGCGAATTATGAAATTGGAATCGGTTGCTGTGTCTGCAAGATCGAATCTTAGATCACGAGAATTTGACGTAGTGATAATATTGCCCAGGTCGTAAGATTGTTGCAATGTCCCTCCCGTGCTTGAGCTTCCTCCCAATGAAACCCACGAAGACGAAGCGCTGTTGAAAACAAAAAGATTGTTGTTCGAAGTGTCGTAACAAAGCGAACCGCCTCCGATCGAAGAAAGTCCCAAGCACGAAGAAGTGTTGATCGTGCGAACTTGCCCGGCGGGCAAATTAATATTTCCGCTCGAGTCCAAGAGCAGAAGATTGTTCGAACTTGTTCCGGCGTTAAAACCATCCAGAGTGTCGGCGTTGATCGCGAAGCCGGCGGAGACGATCGGTTGGCGCGGCGATACTGTTTCGAAAAGCGAACTTGTCGTACTCCAAACTTCCACTTGGAGATAAACTTTCGTCGAAGTGTTGAAATTAAAATCGAGGACGGCAAAGCCGTCGCTCGTGTCCCCTATCCTCGCGTCAAAAATACCGGACGTAACTTTATGCGTCGTCGAAGCCGGCGCGCTCGTTGGCCAAAGCCGAGTGCCGGAGCCGACGGTGGGAGAATTCCAAATTGAAAATTTGAAGTCGAAATTGGTGCCAGAAGAGCTGCCCAATCTGTTGCCGCCCGAATCTTCCAAAAGTCCCTGGTAATTTATGATCGCCGGAGTCGCGGCCCGAACCTGAAAAACGTGTAGTAATGAGAAAACAAAAAGCAGGGTTACGCTGCATATAACCCAAAAAATCGGATTGTTTTTCAAATCCTCATGAATTTTCACTGAACTTTTGATGAAGGCGCAAAGGTTTTTATTAATTTTTGGAACGTGTGCGCCTACAATATTAATGTTAAGGGCAAAAATTCAATAAAAACAGGCCTTCCTGTGCATAAATCGAGGCGATTTCCGATGCAAGTCGGATGCCTGTCGCCATGGGATAAGATCGATTTCGGCCTCGGCTAAAACAACCCTAATCTTGAATGAAGTTGTCCTGCTTTTGGCGTCCACATTTTCCTCACTTCGCATGATTATCGGGACACAAGGGCCTTATTTTCTTGACGCATTCATATTTGCTATCATATTTTTATATATCCACTCGTCGGGTAGACTGTAATGTACCGAATTTAATGCAAAAGACATGAAGAAAAACGACGTCGTCAAAAAAATCCTCTTTGCGGCGGCTGGACTATCCTCCGACAAAGGCGATTTGACCATAATAGGGGTTGACAAGGCACTCCGAACTCTTGGCATATGGTACAAGGCCCAAGATCGCCGTAGCCGTTACAGAGTAAGAAAAGTGTTCGGCGAACTTAAAAGAGCCGGGCTTATCGAAAGATCTGAGGGAAATGAAGGAATGAATATAACGCTTACTGAAAGCGGTAAAAGCAAAGCGGCGTGGCACCGCGTGAAAGAAATGAAATTGTCTCAGCCGAAAAAATGGGATAAGAAGTGGCGGATAATTATTTTTGATATTCCCGAAAATCTAAAAAGGGCAAGAAATATATTTAGAAAAAAATTAAAAGAATTCGGGTTTATTACGCTTCAGAGAAGTATCTGGATATATCCCTATGAGTGTAGAGATGAAATCCAATTTCTCTCAGATTTTTTGGTGATTAGGCAGTATGTAAATTTGATCGAAGCGATCAGATTGGATGGCGAAGCAACGTTGAAAGAAAGGTTCCGGCTCAAAAAGTGAAAACTGGCGTCGAAATTTTCATTGCGGCAATGTATTCTGTTTTGACGATTAAAATTTAACTCCGCTATTTTTCAAGCGGAGATACTGGTGTGCGGCGAACAATACTTTGTTGGCTCTAATTAGAAAAGATCAAAAGCACGCCTGGTCCGACAAGACCGATGGTAACGATGACAATTATGATAACTGTCAGGATCTTTCTATTATATTTGCGGAACATAGCTGTGAGGCCTGGATTCGAACCAAGATTAACGGATTCAGAGTCACGTATCCTATTTACCCCGCCAAATTTTTTATATTCCCGTCCAGCGCTGCGGGGCTTGGATTCGAACCAAGATGACGACTTTCAGAGAGTCGCATCCTACCATTAGATGACCCCGCAGCGCCGGAAAGGAACTTCTTGAACGTATTTCCGCCTTTCCAGCTTTTAATTTTCTTCTCCAAGCTCCTTGCTTCTTCGATTGTTTTGAAACATCGGCTGTAAATTATCTTCCAAGGACTCCCGGATTTCGTTGAATAAATATCTCCCTTGTTATGTTTTTCTAATCTTTTCTCCGGCTCAAGATTGGTTATTCCAATATAGTGCCTTTTGTCTTTATTTTCTAGGACGTAACAATGTGCCATAAATTTGGCAGGGCAAGTTAGCCGACCCGGCAATTGTTAGTATTGTGCAATAAAACCGATTAGATTTCAATAAAAATTCCCTACTTCAATATATTCCAAATATTTTGGTCCTCGCCGCCGTCGAATTTGAAAATGGCGACGCCGCGAAGCCCTAGTTTTCTCGCAAGCTCGATCTTGTCTTCCACGGCCCCGGCATCGCTCCAGGAAAGATAGTTGAAGGATGCCGGAGCGGCGATAGTAGATGACGCCGCGTTTTGAGTGATCGTCGTTGAAGGCGCGGCCGGCTGCTGAAGGAGCGTGGCGTCCGCGCCTACGGGCGCGAGCGCCGCAGACCTCGGATCATAAGCAAAGCCGAGCTCCCCGGCATTGTTGCGCGCGGGAATAATGCCAAGTTTCTCGGCGATATCAGTCGCATATTTAAAATTGAACGGCCAAAGTCGCTGGTACTTATAGCTCAAGTCGGTAAGGGGCGTTACTGTGTATTCGTATCCGTAGGTCGGTATGCCGAGGACGAGCTTGTTCCGAGAAATAGTCCGCGCCGCGAGGCGCACAAGGGCCTCCACCCACTCCGGGTCGGCGTTCGGCGCGTACGGCGGAGTTCGAAGGGCGTTCAGGCGCACGTCGATAATGCCCTGGTCGTAGGCCATGATTTCCACGCGATCGCAGTAATTATTGAGCGCGATATAGTCGTTCGCGTAGTCGGTGGCGTCCGGAGGAACAACCTGCCCCGGCAAGTACCGTTCCTCGAGCGGCATGCGGGCCTCGACGGTACAATAAACCCATTTGTTCCCGATGCGGGCGTAAAGGCCTTTGAGAAAAGTTGAAAAGTAATTTATCGTTTCGCGCTCCTTGGCTTCAAAGTCAATATCGATGCCGTCAAAGCCGTTCTCTTTTACGAGATTGGCAATTTCGTCTTCAAGCGCAATGCGGGTTTTGGTGTTGCTTAAAATTCTATGGATGGATTCGCCATTGCCCCACATGACGGTCGGGATGACGCGCACTTTGGCGGCTCTCGCGGCGGCAATGAAAGATACCCACGGCTCTTCCGAAAGATTGGCGGTATCCGACAGCGTGCCGTCGGTTTTCATCGTGTAGCCGAAAGGCATGACGCTCGTAAGCGCGGAAAGATGCGGCGAAACATCCGCCGTACCGGTCGTGGAGCGCCAATACGGTATCCAGCCGAAAAATTCGAACGCGCCCCAAGCCGCCGGAGTAAGTTTCGCGGAAAGTGTCGCTGGATTTTTAGGGAAACTCATTTCGAGCGCGAGCGCGGCCCGGGTTTTGGGGCCGTAGACGCCGTAGCCCTCGGCCTTGCCGCCGGAACAGACAATATTTTTATCGCACTGAAATTTTTGAACTGCCGCCTCCGTAAGCGCGCCGAAGTAGCCGGTGTTGTAGCCCTTCACAAGATACCCCTGATCGATAAGATCGTTCTGCAGTGCGACAACATCGCTTCCAGACAATCCAAAAGAAAGCGAACGCGTCGCTCCAAGGACGATGACGGGCATAAGAAAGATCATCAAAATTGCGACTAAGCCGTATTTCATGAATACATAATAACAAAAATATGCGGTTGGAATTTAATACGTAACGGAGGTTTGCTTTACACTGAATAGATGCGCGACATAGCGCCAAATGAACAAAAACCGCCCTGTTTTACCGGAGCGGTTTTTTGTTCGCGACAATAATCGAGAATTATTTTTCATCCATAACGCTCCCGAATCCGTTCTTGGCTATCACAAGATGATCCAGTACTTCAATGCCGAGCATCTTCCCGGCTTCTATAAGCTGTTTTGTCACTTCAATATCAGATCCTGTCGGCCTTGTGCTGCCAGATGGATGGTTATGGGCGATAATTACCGCCGCGGCCGAATATTCGAGCGCTGGCTTAAAAACCTCCCGCGGATGAACCAGGTTCTCGGTAAGAGTTCCTACGGAAATAACCTCGTCATACACCAAGCGATAACGGCTGTTAAGATAAAGCCCGCGCAGATGCTCTTTCGGCAAATCGCGCATATCTTTGAGATATTCGTAGGCCTGCCTCGCGGTTCTGATCACAACCGGACCGCCGTCGGTTTTCCTGAAAAATCTTCTTCCCAACTCAAAACAGGCAACGATCTGGCATGCTTTCGTAAGCGGCACGCCCAGTTCCTTTTCCAAAATTTTCGGATTCGTCTGGCTTACAATATTCTTTTCCCCATATTCTTTCATGATCCTCGACGTTAATGAAAGAATGCCTTCTTTCTTCGTTCCAACGTTCAAAACTACGGCCAAAAGCTCTTGTGATGAAAGAGCCGCGGGTCCGTGCTTTATCAGTTTTTCCCTTGGTTTATCTTCTTCCGCAACATCGTTAAAAGAGAAAAACCCATGTCGCGAAGAGCAAGACAGTGTTCCTTGTGCTGTTCTCTGGCCCTCTCGACGCTGACTTCTCCCAAAAACTTTTTACGCATCCCCTTGTCCACCGTGTCCGGCGGAGCACAAACTAAAGCGCGCACTGCGTTTTCGGTAATCATTTGGTCACACCTATCGTAAAAACAATGTCCTAAATAGAATATACAAAACAAATCATAAATTAATTCTAAAAATTAGTTAAAGAAGTTTTCAGCCGCTTCGGCTATTTTCGGCAAACCCCTATACTCAAGGGTTGTGGTATACTTATTTTTGAACAGCAATTAATCAGGTTAAAAGGCATGTCCAACAATCAAAAAATAATGCTGATAGAGGACGATCCCCTTTTCGTCCACCTTTATGAAACGGTTTTTAAGAGTGCCGGCTATGAAATAGAAACTGCCTTCAACGGCTGGGATGGCCTGAATAAACTTACCTCTGCCATAAAAAAACCGACAATTATTTTGAGTGACGTGATGATGCCGCAAATGAACGGGCTGGAGCTGCTTCAAAAAATCAAAGAAAGTCCGGATCTCAAAAATATCCCGGTCGTGCTTTTGACCAATCTCGGCAAAGAAGATGATATCAAGCGCGGCATCGAGCT
>JBBUGM010000001.1:0-40797 GCA_038077975.1 Patescibacteria group bacterium | reverse complement strand
ACGTATCTCTTAAAAAGCCAATATACGCCGAAAGAAATCGTCAAAAAAATTGAAGAGCTTATTTCCGCTTACGGCCACAAAGAGGTTCCGGAGGTTCTAACCGAAGTCAAAGACGTAGAGGGGCACAAAGAGCATGGTGGTGACCAATAAGCTGGTATCTCGAACTTTTTTTAGTGCCGTCTTTGGGATCGGCATTTTTTTGTTGTTCGTGCCTCCAGTTCATGCCGCCTCGATGAATCCTCTCTCGGGAAAATGTACGGAATTGAAGATCACGGTTACCCAAACCGATATCGACAACAACGGTTTTGTGTTCGTCAATGCCTCCAACAAAACCCTGGCCGCAAAAGAAGGCCTTGATTTCGACTATCTTTCTACGCAAAGCGCCGACTATGGTTTCACTCACTCGCTGTGCGGAGACACAAGCGGCGGTAACTGGTGGTTTAAAGCAACGAATAAAACTTTGGCTGCCGGCAGCTATATTATGATTGTCTGGGGACCCCCTTACGACACTGCCTGTGACGATTCGAGCCCAAATTTCAACTACAATACGTGTAAAACAACATCAAGCTATATCACAGAAATCGCTTTTACGGTTACAAGTGACCCTGCCCAGGTTATAATAGGCCGGGAAGAATATTTTCCGGCTGCTAAGATAATCACCGAACTCAAGGGGAAATATCTCTCCGCCGAAGTTCCGGTGGAATACGAGGTTACGGACAAGAACGATATAACTTGGCCGCCTTATGGCCTCCGCAAAGAAAATCCGGCGGAATTTTTTGTGGGGAAACGGCTCCTGCCCTACAATGATTTCCTTTGGGAACTTTTGGGAAGAGCGGCGGCAACGGGCACATTTTTGTGGGACACAACTAAGATCCCCGATGGCCGTTATTTATTAAAACTCAAGGTGTGGGATGCGCCGGGTAACTTTGGCGAAGAAACAAGCGGCGAGTTTACAATAGACAATACGCCGCCGCAGTTTGAGGTAAAAGAAAGTCCCTCTTTTACGCGAGGCGAACCGGTGGAGATAAAGATCAAAAGCTCCGAGCCGCTCTTGGAGATCCCAAAACTTACCGTATCCCAGTTCAGGCATGAGCCAGCAGAAGTTGAGCTTAAAGAAGCGGTTGAAGATGGCCCTTCGACAAGCTCAGGGAATAATGGGGAGCTTTTCGGCGGTGTTTATCAAATTGTTGACGGTTTCGACGGACCGGCCGCTATTGCTATTCTGGGGGTAGATTTGGCCGGAAATAAAGGAAGCGCAATTATTGGCCAAGAAGGTTTTTCCGTGGGCATCAAGCCGCCGCCGCCGCCCGTTGTTGAATCGCCGCGATCCGAAACCGCAACCACAACGGCAACTCTTTCCTTGTCGGGCCACGGCATAAACGCGGTTAAAGTTGTCACGCGTGTCAACGGGAAGGATATATATGAAACAAAAGATATCCGTGCCGGCGGTTTTTATTTCGAAAGCATACGGCTCGATCCGAATTTCAATAAAGGCCGGAACAGTATTAGCGTTACTTCTTACGATGCCGGCGGCAATGTTTCGGAGCCGACCGTGGTTGATATATTTTTAAACAGCCCGCCGAAAATCAAACTTGTCGAACCATTGGGGCGTCGTCTTAAATTCAATGGTGAAGTTCGCGTTCGTTGGGACGCGTCTGACATCAACGATGATAAGTTAGCATACAAAGTTGAATTAAGCAGTAATCGCGGGTCGACATGGAAAACGCTCGCCGAAAAATTGAGGGCGCCGGAGCTTCTTTGGGATACGACGACTGTCCCTGACGGATCAAATTACATGTTGCGAGTTACGGCTACCGATGGATCGCTTTCGGCTTATGCTACAGGACCGATCTTCGCGCTGGAAAATAATTTACCGGCCATCATACTTGATTCAAGCGGCGATTTTTATCTGTCAGAAACTAAAACATTTTCGGGCGTCGTAAGAAGCAAAGCGGATCTGCTTAAAAATCTGGAGTGGAGCCTAAACCAAGGGGAGGATTGGGAGAAAATTGAGGCGCAGGACGGAAAATGGGATTCCGAATTCGAACGTTTTGATTTTGCCATCCCCCGCATCAAAGCTGGCAGATATAACATTCTTATTAGAGGATTTACCGCGTTAAAACGCAAAGTGGCAAACGCGGAAGAGATACGAATTTTCTTTGACAATAATCGCCCCGGCTTAAAATTTCAGCCGCCGCAAAAAACAACCAATGTACCTTTCCTGAAGCTTGGCGGCTCGGCAACTGACGATTTTTCCGGAATAGAATCGGTTGAATATAAAATTGAGGGTTCCGGCTGGTTTAAGGCAACGATTGAGACCGGCCTTGGCGAACGCTCGGCGCAATTTAAAATTGATCATGAAGAAAAACTGAAAGACGGAGCGCATGAAATTATTTTAACGGCGGTTGACCGCGCCGGAAATCGTTCCGAGGAAAGTAAAATCAATTTAACGACGGATGCGACTCCGCCAAGATTGGGCAGTTTTATTTTCCGAAGCGGAGGGAACATCATCTTCCCGGCAACGGACGGCATTATGAGAATTGAGTCGGGGGCAAGCATTTCTTTCGAAATAGCAATTGCCGGTAATCCGATAAAAACTACACTGCTGCTTAATAACGAAGTTGCTAAGTTTCAAAAGATATCAACTGATATTCGGAAAAGCGACTTCGTTTTTAATGGGGAGGAAACTTTAGTAACGATCGAGGCAGAAGATGAGCTGGGAAACAAAATCAGCCGTGAAATTTCCCGCTTAGTCGCAGGCAAAACAACGTCGTCGAAGCCCGAAAGTTTTTGGCAAAAAATCATACGGTTATTTGATTAAGAATAAAAATGCAAATTAATTTTAAAATGGGCACAAGGAGGGTACTCTGGGTTTTCCTCACGACTGGATTCGTCATTCTCGGACTTTACCTGCTTTTGCAATTTTCGCCAAAATTTTTAGAACAGTTCGGCGCATCCAGGGAAAGCAGCGAATTGCGAGCTCCTGACTTTACCCTGCAAAATCTTGCCGGAGAAAACGTTAAGCTTTCCGACTTCGGCGGCAAAATCGTATTGTTGAATTTCTGGACTTCTTGGAACGAAGTTTCTTTAGAACAACTCGATGTTTTGAATGATTTTTATGCCGCGGAGAAGCAAGCCGGCATTATTATCTTGGCTATAAATAGTCTGGAAAAAAAGATTGCCGTGGAAGGATCTCTCCGGCAAAAGGATATCGATTTTCAAATTCTTCTTGATGGCGAGGGGGAAGTCGGAGAGCTTTATTCCATCGGAATGCTGCCGAAAACGATTTTAATCAACGAGAGCGGACTTATCTTGAAACAATTTATTGGTCCCTTAACGCAAAATGACCTTTTGAAGATAATCTCCGGAACTCGTTAGTGTGGTAAAATGAATCTGCGGACAGATTAATAAAAGCACAAATGCCGTCTTTGCTTATTTTAAACAACATACATCTGGGGATCGAACTTTTTGGCGCGATTGTCTTTTTCATAATCGGCTGGCTGTTTGCCGGAGCTTATCGAATAAAAAAAGACCTGTTCAGCTTCGGGCGCACCCTCGGATTTTTTTCTCTATTTGTTTGGCAAATTCTTCATTCCATTTACGGCGGCGAGCTTGATCTCATGACTTCAATCTTCTACGTCGCGGGGCTTGCTTTATTATGCACAAGCTACGCAGCGGAGCAATTGCCTCCGCGGCCAAAAAATTTTACTGCTATTGCAGGATCGGCAGCGTTTTCTTTTTTATCGTTTTCGCCAAAACTCGCCGCCGGTCTTTTAGGCCTTTTAACTATTTTTCTTGCCAAACGATACATTAAAGACATAGACAAATTGATCAAGTGGCTTCTTTTGGGATTTTTCTTTCTTGCGGTTTCGTCTTTGTTCGCGATTTTATACGGAAACGAGGAGGCGGGCGCGGCATGGATCATCGAGCACACCCTCAAGACGACCGGCTTTACGGCTATTGCCGTTTGGGGCTGGCAATGGCTAAGCATGCGCTTGCGCGAAGAGATGTTGATTGTGTTTGTCGGATCATCTCTTTTTATCGCCCTCATCGTTACTACCGTTTTTTCGACTTTTTTTGTGGACCGACTGGAAAAAGAAACCTTGGATACGCTTTCTTCAAATGCCAGGGTTTTGCATTTTTACATTGATAGCCTTAAAAACAAATCCTTAGCTTCGGCGCAGATCGCGGCGAACACGGAAGATTTCGCTTCGGCTTTCGGAGAGAAAAATTTCGCGGATTTGGATAAGGTAAGCAGGGAGTTAATCCTGCAAACAGAACAGCAATTCCTGATAGCGGCTCGAACCAGCGGCGAGGTCGTTTTCAAACTAAATTTACCAATCAAGGAAAATGAAAATATTTTAAAATCAAAAATCGGCGCATATGCTCTCGAAGGAAAACCGGCGAACACAATCGACTATCTTGAAGAGGGGCAATTGGCCGTTCAAGCCGCCGCGCCAATTTTTTACAAAGGAAGCATTGTCGGCGCGTTAATTACTGGCAATTTTATCGACGATGCGTTCGCAAACGACTTTAAAAAAATCAGCAAGCTAGAGACGTCCGTGTTCGCCGAGGGCAGGCCCATCGCCAGCACATTTTTCAGACCGGAGGAAACAATGACTCAAGAAACAGAATCCGACCTCGGGGGCGGCGAATTTATCGGGAAAGCGAACATCTCAAAATATAGTGTTATTGGAGCGTTTTTGCCGATCGAAAACATCGATCAGCAAAGCGTGGGAATTGTTGCCATCACGACCACTCCGGAAAAACTCATCAAAGACAGCCAATCGGCCAATCGCGCGATCCTGCTTGTTATTTTTATAGTCGTAATGATCCTGATATTGCCTCTTTACCGTTTTGCGCTTTTTATTTCATCCTAGAACTCATCTTTGGGCCTCACGCCTATGTATAGGCGCGAGAGTTCATCCCCATCCTTATGGGATGGGGCTTTCGCCTAAGTTGGAGTAAAATAATCGCATGGCTAAACTCTGCGGTTTTTTGGCGCTCGCAAGCGCAATATTTTTCCCCCCGTTTTTCGCTTCCGCGCACGTTCCTTTCGGCGAATTTGCGGGGACTCACGCGGTAGCTTTCGTACCAGAACCCCGCTCCCCTTTTGTTGGCGAAGAAGTGGAAATGGTCTTTTATCTCCGCGATCTCCGCGGTATCTTGGAAAAAAATCCGGTTGTTGCAGCGGTGCTAATACAGGAAGTCGTTTCGGACGAAAACGAACTGGGGATTTTCGGAACAACGGGGGAAACCATAACCGACGGCATCTATACAACAAACTATACTTTCGAGAAACCGGGTCAATACAGGATCGATTTTACTTTTTGGAAACCGGATGAGCCGGAGATAACGCGCGACGCCGTGTTTGATATAGAGGTTCGAGAACTGCCGACCAAGTATTTTTCTATGCAGTACATTTTAATTTCATTTGGCCTCTTTTTACTTGGCTCCATCACGGGATTCATTATTAAAATCAGAAAATTTTCTCGGTAATGACTTTCAAAAAACTACTTCTAGTTTCGGCTGTTGTTGCCCTCTGGGCCGTTCTTTTAAATTCCGCGTTTGCCGCAGTGAGCATGGTGCTCCCGAACGGCGGAGAGTGCTTAACCGTTGGACAGGCCTACACTATTACCATTACTTCCGCCGCTGACCACACTGCTCTCTACTATCGCACGGACGGCGCGCAACCGACCCACCTCGACTCTTCGGAAATCAAGCATCCTCTTATACAAACCACTTGGAGCTGGACTCCGACAAGCGCGAATATCTCGGAGACGGGGCGCATCTGGGTGGAGGGGCATCTGAACAACCACAACACGAACGGTGAGTGGGACCAGTCCGATAATGATTTTGCCGTGCGCAGTTCTTGCGCCGTTGCAACGCCGTCGCAAGCAGGCGGTGATATTTTTCTTACGCATCCATCCATAAAAAATGTTACGGTAAGCGAAATAACGACATCGAGCGCGGTGATCAAATGGCAAACAGACCGTGCAACTTATTACAGATTTTCATACGGGCCGGCGAGCGGCGACTATTCGAACAAGATCGCGACCGGCCCGCCCTATTCAGACCGCTCCGATCACATCTTGCCGCTTAGGGGCTTAAAAAATGACACGACTTACTATTTCAAGATACTTGCTGGCTTATATCAGCCGGAGCCGGTTGAATCAGACGAATATACTTTTAAGACGCTTGACCAAACGCCGCCGGCGCAGGCGCGGCACGTTTTCGGGATTGCCGGCGCAAGCACAACCATGATCGCTTGGCTGAACCCGACTGATTCCGATTTTAAAGAAACGGTGATCGTGCGCCGTAGCGACCGCTTTCCACAAAACAGAGCCGACGGAGCCGTTGTTTTCGTCGGCGACGGGTCGCATTACACCGATTCCGGCCTCACAAACGGCAAGACCTACTACTATTCCATCTTCACGGCCGATCGGAGCGAGAACGTTTCGATTCCGGTGAACCTTGCTTTAACTCCGGAGGCAAACCTGCCACAAGCCCCCGAGCCGCCGGCTGTCGTCTCCACATCATCCGTTCTTATGCGCGTAAAGTCCGTTTCCGCAACGGCGGAAAGCAATAATATTTTACTGCGCTGGACCAACCCGGAAGATAAAAATTTGCTTGGCATCCAAATAGTTCGCAACACTTCCTCGCTTCCGGCAGACGCCAATGACGGCACCGTGGTTTTCCGCGGACGAACCGGATCATTTCGCGATTCTGGGCTAAAACCGGGAACGCGCTACAATTACGGTTTTTTTGCTTTCGATTGGAGAAATGAATTTTATCAAGGAGCTTTCATAGGTGAATTCACGAAGCCGGCGACGACGGATATCGAAAAACTTCTTGTGAGGATAGAGGGATTGAACGAGCTGATCAGGAATTTAAAGCTCTCCATTCAGGCAGCCGGCCTTGCTGAATTCGCGGAAAAAGATGTTTCTGCGGCAACTCTCCGTTTCGGAGCGATAGGCGAAGAGGTCGAAGAACTGCAGAAACTCCTCGCAAAAGATCCGGCAATTTATCCCGAAGGACTTGTGACAGGATACTTTGGGCCTCTTACGCGCGCGGCGGTACAGCGCTTCCAGAGAAAATTCGCCATAGTTTCCGGCGGCGCCGAGGACACGACCGGTTACGGCGCAGTTGGCCCGAATACCAGCGCGGCTCTTGCGCTTTTCTCTAAAGATAAATTATCAGCATCAATATCTGTGCCCGTGCCCGCGGAAAAACCGGCGGCGGAGATCAGATATGTCATCGTTGAGCTCCAGGAAGAATTCAGCCCTAAAACGATCACGGTTCCCAGGGGCGCGACAGTGGAATGGATAAACAGAAGCGGAAATATCGCCTGGCCGGCGTCAGCCGAGCATCCGACGCACAGAATTTACCCGGGTTCCGACGTTGACAAGTGCGACACGCCTGAAGCGGCCGGCATATTCGACGCCTGCCGCCCTCTCGAAGTCGGAGAAGTATTTTCCTTCGTTTTTGAACATGCCGGTTCCTGGAAATATCACGACCACATTTTCCCGGATAAGACCGGTACGGTTATCGTGGTAGAATAATAGAATATGTCTCGCCTTTGGATCATAATAATCATCGCGGTTGTCGCAGTTTCTGCTGGAGCAGGAATATTTTTCTTCGGAACAACGAGGGAAAACTTGCCACAAGACACCGCGCCCGAACCACAGCCAGTCGTGTCTGCCACGCCTCAAGAAGAAGAACCGGCTCTCGATGCCTCGCCACAGCCTCTAACCGATAACGGAGCGACACCACTTATAAAATGCGCGCATGAGGAATTTACCGTAAAAATTCTTAGCGTATCCGAGGCAAGTCCCGCGAATTTAACCGTCCACGTAGGCGACACCGTGACTTTCATAAATGAAGACGACGATCTTCGCTGGCCGGGCTCCGATCCGCACCCAACGCATAGCGCCCTGCCGCTCTTTGACGCCCTAGGCGGGATCTCAACGGGCCAGAGCTTCTCCTATACATTCAAAGCCGCCGGTGTTGTCGGCTGGCACGACCACCTTCCAGAAGATCCGCCAACCGCCGGCTACATCACCGTCCTCGAATGCTCCGAGTAGCTAAAACGAGATGCTAAAGATAAAAGAGCTAAAAGCGTTTTGGCAATTTGTTGCTATCGGATCGGTAACGTTTGTGGCTGTCGGCTACTTATTTATAAGCTTCGTAGAACCGGCTATCACGGATTTCGTTCTCGAGCAGCAGAAGCTGAACCCTGTCGTCTTTGCCAACCGTTTGGCGGCGGAATTTCTATCGCCGCGGGACTTTGAGCTGCCGATCACGGAAGAAACCGTCGCGCATCTTAAAAATTTTGCTTCTCACTTGCAAATTCCGGGACTGGTGCGGCTCGAAATATGGAATCGCGACGGAGTCATCGTTTATTCGGATGATGAAGATCTGATCGGCCAGCAATTCCCGATAGAGGACGACCTGCAGGAGGCGCTGAATTTAAAAACAACAGCCGAGATCAGACACTTCGATGACCAAGACATACACCACGAACACGGCGTGCAATTCGGCGACGGCTTGATAGTAAACGTGCCGGTAACTTTCGGTGGAACGAAAGAGGCGGCGGGAGCGCTTACGATCCACTCAAGGGTCGGATTCCTGCAACAAGAGATCACAAAGATCAGGAACACCATTATCGGACGTGTTATCATTTCGCTCACGCTCATTTTCTCCACTCTGTCTTTCATCGTCTGGCGAACGTCGCGCACCGTGGTGCTGCAGCAGAAACAACTCAAAGACGCGTCCGCTGCGCAAGTAAAACACGCGGAGGAGCTCGCGCATGCGAAAGACGAATTCGTCGCCTTGGCATCGCACCAACTGCGGACTCCTCCTTCGATCATCAACTGGTATGCGGAAATGCTTATCTCGGGCGAGATCGGCGCGCTTAACGACAAACAAATGGAATACGTAAAAGAAATTTCCCAAGCCAACGAAAGAATGGTGAAGCTGGTCAGTGACTTTCTTAATATCTCGAGAATCGAGTCGGGAACCCTTGCTATTAAACCCGAACCGACGAATATAATCGACGTTTCTGACAGCATGATCAGGGAATTTACCAAACAGATCGCAGAAAGAAAAATTATGGTGGACAAAGATTACGACAAAGATCTCCCGCCGATCAGCGTTGACCAAAGGATCATGGTTATCGCGCTTGAAAACCTCATCTCCAATGCCATTAAGTACTCGCCCGCTGGCGGAAAGATCGCAATATCGATCAAAAAGGACGGGCCAGACGTCGTTTTGTGCATAAAGGATAACGGCTACGGCATCCCAAAGAAAGACTACGGCAAAGTATTCACGAAACTCTTTCGCGGAGAAAATATTGTGACGAAGGTGGCCGAGGGCACGGGGCTTGGACTCTATCTCACCAAGGCCGCCATTGAACAAGCCGGGGGCACAATACGCTTTGAGTCCGAAGAAGGCAAAGGATCCGCTTTTTATGTGACAATTCCCCTCTCCGGCATGAAACCCAAGGCCGGGATAGTCGGGCTTTCCGCTGGATAGTTTTTTTGCTATCATTAACACAACATGAACGGCTCACAAAAAAATAAAAAGGTGCTGATAATTGAGGATGAAGTGCCTTTGCTCAAGGCCCTGACCGAAAAATTGGAACGTGAAGGGTTCTCTGTGCTCGGCGCCGAAAACGGCGCGAAAGGACTTGAAACAGCCCGGCGGGAAAAACCGGATGTGGTGCTTCTGGACCTTGTGATGCCCGAAATGACTGGCCTTGACGTCTTAAAGGGCATCCGTAGTGAAGGAGAATGGGGCAAGGAAGCGCCCGTCGTCATCCTTACGAACTTAAGCGCACACGAACGCCTGCTTAACCAACTCGCCGAGCACAATCCGACGGACTTTCTCATCAAGGGAGAAGTAAAACTCGAAGAAGTAGTGCAACGTGTAAAAGAATTGGCGGCTTAAAACTCCGCCTTTTTATCGATCTGTGTTTTTGGACACATCCCCGCGTAACGCCGCGGGGTATCGCTTCGTTCCACGAGGTGAAGACACCTGAACCTCTATAAATCAATATTTCGCAATGGTTTTGGGAATCTGTCCACACGTTATGCCCAAAATCACTTTTCTTGTCAACACCTCTATTCGCACCGGTGATAGAATGAAATTAAGAAATTAAATATTGATAACTGAATGAACCAAGGAAGCTAAAAAATGCCTCTAAGGCAAAACAAGCGAAATAACAGAGCGCACGAATTGAGCAAACGATTGAGACGACGGTTTTATAAAGGAGCGGCGGTTGCCACCCTCGCGTATGTAACCCTTTCGCTTGTCAGTTTCCACGGTGAACTCGAAAATCTTCCGTTTATCTTGGCCGTCATTTGGGCGGTCTTTATTCTTTGCTACACGACTTTCAAAGAGGTCCTGCGCTGGAGCGACGCCGGAGAAGAAGAGATCTATCACGGCGAGTTCTGGGCATCGCTTGTGATCGCGGGCGCGGCTTGGATGATCGCCTGGAATATCGGGCGCGCCTGGTTCTTCCACCTCGCTCCGCTCCACTTCCCCGAGGACTACCAAGCGGCGGCGGTAGAGACGATCGCGCTCTACACCCTCTCCACAATTTCTTCCTTCCTCTACAAGTATCAAAAACTTAGAAATCTTGACGCGCGGGAGAGATCGCGCGCGCGACTGCTCCGCCTCCGCCATGGGAAAATTATGGAGGCGCAAACCGCAACCGCTTTAGCCGCAAAAGCACCTCCGCAAGATCAGAAAATGGAAATCGGACTCGCAAAAGCTCCGATGCGGGAAGAAAATGAACTACCGCCGCCATAGAGCAACGGCATCCGGAACTGCCGCGCAAAGCGCGAGAAGTCCTGCTAGCTACGCTTGGGGTCGCGGTAGTTCACCCAGCCCTTACGCTGTAAGGGCTGGGTTTATGTTTTCCACGCCGCAATTCATCCCCGTCCTAACAGACGGGGTATTCTTGCGGGGAAAACATAAACCTCCAAAGCGTGGGGGCGGTGCGGCCTGAACTATTTTGGCCGGGGCACCAGATGAACCCCCACACCTACACATAGGTGTGGGGGTAAACATAAAAAAATTTCCTAAAAATGCTAAAATTTGAAGGTAAGAAGCAAAAATGCGCGCTATCAAACATAAAAATCTGAAATGGATCGATATCCTCGTGCCGAAAGACGAGGACATAAAGCTTTTAGAGAAATTCGGCTTCCACCATCTCATTTTGGAGGAGATAAAAACGCCGACATATCATCCGCTCATCGAATCGTACCGAAAATATCTTTATCTTATCCTTCACTTTCCCGATTTCGACTCGGTCAAGGGTCAAATCCTGCCTCAAGAGATCGATTTCTTGATCACGGAGAGCACTTTGATCACCGTCCGCTACAAAAAATTCGACGACTTCGAGGAAATATTCCAAGAAGTGCAATCTAGGCCGGGAAAATATCTGGGCAAGACAACCGGACATCTTTTATATAACATTATCAAAAAACTTTTCCAGCGGACATTCCCGGAGCTCAACCGCATACAAGAAGCGATCGACAAGATCGAAGAGAACGTTCTTAATCGTTTCGACGAAAACGTCATAGAAAGTATTGCCTCAACCAAAAATTCTATCATCGATTTCCTGCGGGCGATCAAACCACAGAAAGTCGTCTGGGACGCGATCCGCGAAGTTGCCATGAAATTCTGGGGAAGCCGCATGAAGCCCTACGTCTCCGACATGGTTGCGGACTACAACCGCATACTTTATTTCGCCGAAACTCACCGCGAAATTCTCGACTCGCTCCACATGACATCAAGTTCGCTTCTCGACAACAAGCGCAACTACGTGATAAAAATTTTGACCATCTTCACCGCTATCATTCTGCCGCTTTCGCTTTTCGCATCGATCTACGGAATGAACCTTGTAAATCTTCCCCTCGCCGCTCATCCTGACGCTTTCTGGTTCTTTTTGGGCGGAATGTCCGCGGTGATCGCCGGGATGCTTATCTACTTCCGCGTCAAAAAGTGGCTATGACCATCTCTCGACTCTATACGCGCATAATCTCTGTTGCGTTCCTTCTGGTCGCCTTATCTCTTGTCTCTGACTATATAGAGTTCGGCTTCAGGCCGGAAACGATGCATAAGATCTTCCATGTCGCTTTGGGCGCAATCGTTTTGCGCTGGGGCTGGTCAAACCCTGCTTGGTGGCGCGTGTTCCCGATCGCGAACGGCTTATTTTTTTCTTTCGTCGCGCTCTTCGGATGGCTCTTCCCCGATTTCGGCGGCCTTGATGCGTTCAACCGCATCGACACGATACTCCACACTATCGTAGGCACGACAGGGCTCTTTGCCGGGTTCTGGCCGAGAATTTACGGGAAGAAAAATACCCCCGTAAAGCAACCGACTACCTTCCGCGAGGGATATTTTTAACGAAATGCGCAAGAAAATACTAGACCAAGCAAAAACGGAATTGCGGAAACTCTTCGGCAAAGATTGACCTTTGCCGCTTTCTTCCCATATACTGACACTGCCGTAGAAAGGGGCAAGGATTTAAAAAATGGAAAACATCCGCAACGGTCCAGAATATTTCGAATTCAGCAAAGAGTGGCTCTGCGCCCTTAGGTCTGCTTTTGCGCACAATCCCGACGCCATCGAACAGCTTCGTCGCGCCGAAATCGATGACGAACTGCTCCAAGAAGCTATAAGCGCCATCAAAAAGAAAGGCGCACACACCGTTATCCCCCGCAACGAAAAAATAGAATTGGTTTACCGTGAAATTGCTGGTGCCGAATTCGCTCGGCTGAAAGCCGAGGCCGAACGAATTTACGATGAGATTGTGAATGTTAAGACCGCTCGATCGCAAGATACGGCGGCGAATGCCAAAGAGGTGGAAGCAAAAAAATTGGCCTGCGGACATGCGATACACGAACATAAATTCTTCTTACGATTGATAATGGACGAAGCGTCAGGCGGACGACTCACAACCGAAAATTAAACCTCCTCGCCTTCTAAACCTTGCGCTTTGCGCGCAGTAAGAGTATGGTAATGGCAGAAACTTTTGCTTTAACAAAGCGAGGCGAAATGGTCACTGCCGAGTTCGACCACGAAGCAAGAATTGAGGAACTCAAGCAACGAAAAGATCCCTGCGCCGCAACCAACAAAATGCGTTTCGTACATCTCTCGTATGGATACGTGGCGATCGAAATGCCGATATTGCACGAAATGACGGTGCAGGAGGGATTGGCGAACGGCGGCTACGTCGTTGTGCTGATGAATACCGCTGCGGTATATGCGGCGATGTCAGTCATTCCCGAAGGACATACTCGCTTGCTTGAATCTACGCCGCGATTCACTAATCCGGCGTGGCTTGCCCGCGTTATCGTCGCCCATGCGACTCTCAAACACGAAAGCGGCAGCTTCATAGACATTGATGTCGACGCTTATGACAAAGCAAACGGCAAGCTCATCGCTCACGGAAATTATATGTACTACAAACCGGAAGCGAAGTAATTTTCATAAATCTTATCGCGCGCAGCTCTCGCTACGCGCTTTGTTTTTATCCCGTTAGAATCAAGGATATGCTGCGTTAATGTCCTATCGGACGATCGTCAAACAGGACATTATTCCGCGCAGCTACTTTTGCAGAATCTCCTCAAGTGTCTCGGGGGTGGAATATCCACGCCGTAGATGTCCAGGTTCAGATACATATCCGCCACCTAGGTTTGCAAAGTAATAACGTCTTTTGTCGGCAGTCGACCGCGCTGCCATTTTTCGTAATAGGCCTTTGGCGTGAGGTAATTCAGGGCCTGATGGGGCCGCACTTCGTTCCAAACGCACTGCCAATCTTTGAGTTTCCTCCGCATTGTTTCGAAATCGATGGCGATGTTGCCCTGCCGGTAGAACTCCCGCTCGTCAGCGCCGTGCGATATCTCCACATAGCTGTTTTGCTTGGGAGAGCGCGGGTAGCTGAAATAGTGCGGAATGTTCAATTCTCTGCAAGATGCTTCGAATTCTCCCTGGAACGGCGAACCGTTATCGCTTTGCGCCGCTCCGATGGGAAACGGAAATTCGCTGATACACTGGGCGAGAAACATCTTGCCATTTCGGGACGATTCCGACGGATAGAGCTCAAGCACGCGCTGTTTCGTAAGCACGTCGATTGCGGTGAACTGATAGTGCTTCTTACCTCCAGGGAGCATGATGTGTTTTGTGTCTATCTGTACCATGTCTCCTGGCTTCGAGATCCTCATTCCACGCGGAAACCTTGCTCGAGGATGCTTTGCCGAACGCGAGCGTTTTCGCGAAATTCTCCGGTCTACGAGCCCGCGCCGTTTGAGGACCCTGCCGACAGTACTTGCCGACGTTCTAAGTCGTGGCGGTAGCAGGGAGGCGATTTTGTACTTTGACCAAGCTGGGTGGCGCCTCCTCAATATCACAATTTCGAAGACGATATCGGGTGAAATAGCCTGTTTGCGAACCCTGCGCGGCCTCCTTGATCTGTCCTCAAGGCCTCTCGGACCCTCTGTTGCCGATCTTTGAAACCAGTTTCTGAGAAGACGTCGGTGCACTCCGAAATGCCTTGCCGTGAAGGAAAGATTGCCTCCATGATTTCCGTGCCAATCCAAGATTTTCAATCGACCTTTGGCTTTCGCGCTCAGATTGCCTGCCAAGAATGCCGAGCGCGAGATGCCAATCGCTCCGGGCAGGATTGCGCCGTATATGGTCATATGGCATCCACCATAGCGCCCTTTCATTGTTGGATAAATGTATCCCTAGGTGGACACTATCATATGAACCAGTACATACGCTTGACCAATGGATAAAAATCTGCTATAATGGAAGAGTAAAAAAGTCGAGATTATATTTTTAAATCATGGCTAAAGAAAAATTTACACCAAAGTCGTTTGAGGAAGTTTTTGGCGAAAAAGAGGCAGTGCAGAGCGAAGCTGCTGCACAGAGTGGTGCTGAAGGGCGCGCTACACACCAAGAGAGATTGCGCAGTCAACGTGGCGGCAAAGATGTAACAAGCGAACTCGAGGCGTCGGCTAAGGGCGAAGCAGGGGATGACGATTTTGAAGAAAAATAAAATTTAATGAAAGAACATTTACCGGAAGGGCATTCTTCGTGGAAAGAGTATTTTGCGAGCGAGCAGGCCAAACACAAAGCCGATTTGAATAAGTTTCAAGGAGGAGATAAAGAGAAAATTGCCGCAGCCCAACGTGCCGCCAGAAGCGGTGGAATGAACCCTGTGTTTTTCGGCGAAGGCGCGATAGAATCCGAAGAATATAAAAAGTTTATTAAAGATTTGGAAAAATCTTTTCAACCTTCCGGACAAGAAGATGAGGACAAATAGAAAAACTGCGCGTGCGCGGTTTTTCTGTCATTATCAAAACACTGGAAATTAATTTTATGCTAGTATACGCTTATGGAAGCTGATTTCGAAAAAAGGGTGGAAAAAATGGACCCGCGTTTCGAAGGGAATGAGTGGACGCTGGAAAGCAAGCGCGCTGGTATCGATGATGCTGTGAACGAAATAATCCGGCGCATGAAGGAATCCGGTTGGAACGAAGACGAAATAGGGCTCTTTCAAGTTGCGATAACCGAAGCCCTTGCAAACGCAATAATTCACGGAAATCTAGGGCTCAAGAAGGACCAGAACGAAGATAAAGGTGTTTACGACGATCGTGTGTCCGCTGCGGAAAACGATCCGAAACTTGTCGGCAAGAAAGTCCTGGTAGGAATCAATATTGCCCCGGATGAAGCGATAATTTCTGTTACTGACGAAGGCGACTTTGTGGCTAAAGAAAAATCGGCGGAGGTTGAAGACGCCAATATTTACACTTACAGCGGTCTTGGCGGAGGACTCATATATCTCATTTGCGACAGGGTGGAAACTTCTCCAGGCAAAGTTACTTTATATAAGAAGCGCAACGCGGAGGCAAAGAAATGAGTTTCGAGAATCTCGACGAGATCGAAAGGCGCGAGTGCAGCATAGCCGGAGCCGCGGATCTTTTTCGTGCGGAACTCGAAAAATTTTTGCCGCCGGAAGAAGCGAAAGATCTGGCCGGTTATGTTTATTCCGCGGCGTTGGAGATAGACGCTATTGTGCGCAAAGTGGCGCAAGATCCTGAATTTATCAAAAAGACAAAGATCGGTTTCAGGCAATCGCCTCCATCGCTAAAGATTTAGAGCGCCAGCTTGATTACGCAAGGACCACGGAAGAGGAGTGGAAGAGCGGTCGGCTTTTCGATCCGAACGGCATGCCGCGGCTTCATCCCGCAGATAAAGAAGTGCTTAAGCAATACGAAGAACAAACGAAAGAAGATGAAGACAGAAACAAATAGCAAGCTAATTTTAATAGACAAGCCCACGGGCTTGTCTTCTTTTGATGTTATTCGTGTTTTGCGGAAGAAAATTGGCGCGCGCGACTTGGAGACAGGCCTGCGTATCAAGATCGGACACGCGGGGACGCTTGACCCCTTGGCTTCGGGGCTTCTCTTGGTTGCCGTAGGCGCGGACACTAAAAAACTCAAGGAACTCATCGGCCTTTCCAAAACATACGAAATGGAAATTTTGCTTGGCCGGAAGACGGAAACAGGGGACATGGAAGGGAAGGTCATCGAAGAAGCGGAAGTTGTGAATATTGAAGCGGACAGGGCGCGAAAGGTTTTGGAGGGCATTGAAGGCGAAATTGAGCTCGAAGCGCCGGTTTATTCGGCGCTCAAAGTCAAAGGTGTGCCGATGTACAAGCTTGCGAGAAGTGGGGAGAAAGTCGAGCCCAAAAAGCGAAAGATGAAAATTCATTCTCTCAAGCTTTTGACTCGTCGTCATGAGGGCAAATTTTTTATATTGAAAGTTGTTCTCGAATGCGGCTCGGGAACATATGCCCGTTCTGTGGCCGAAGAGGTCGGCCGCCGGCTTGGACTTCCCGCCACGGTATATTCCCTGCGCCGCACGCGCGTGGGGAATTACAAAGTGGAGGACGCCGAAACTTTAGAAAGTAGAAAATAGAATGTAGAATGTAGTAGAAGGAGTCAATATGCAAAAAATACTCGTGCGTGAAAAAGAGAAAATTCCCAGCGGCCGACGCTTTTCGGTTTTTGTCGGCGATGGAAACGCGCTTGACCAGTATTCCGTTTCGCTTACGGATAGTTATTGGGAACGGCTCACAAGCCGCAGGATCTCGCAGGAAGAACTTATCCGCCGCTCGTTCGAATTTCTGCTCGAAAACGAATCGAAAGACGACATTTTAAAGGACTTCGGCCTGCCCGCTATCCAACAGTATTTTCCGGAATTCGAAGATAAGATTAGGGCGTCGGTTTAGGCGTTCGGTTTGTTTCTCCACGTAGCCGTGCAATAATTATTGAAGATGTTCGATAGGTGAGGCCGCCGATGTCGAACGCAGACGATTGCGCGGAAGCGCAGGAGTTGAGCGAGGCCATCCTTGAAGCGGCAAAAGCAGAACTTGCGGACGGCGGAACTGTTTTCGAGTTTGATGCGGCGATGGAGAACCTCCTCAAATGCCAAAGCATTGCGGAGGCAATCAAACGGATCGAGGATTTAGGATTTACGGTCCGCATCCGCATCACTGCCGATTTGAAGGCAGGCGCAAACTCCAAACCGAAGATAGAAACGGTTTTGACGATGAGAACCGATGAGGATGAATAAAAGCCGCTCGCGACCACAAGTCGGAGCGGCATTTCATTTTTGCAATGCAGAGATGATTCGTTCCGCGTTCTTTATGCGAAGTTCGTATTTGCTGCGGTTTGCCGGCAAGAGAAAAGTATAACTGTGCATCGATTTCTTCAGGCCTGCAATTAGCGCGCGCGGGTCCCTTCCGGATTTATAGAGCAACTTGATCGCGAATTCATCGGCTGCGCATTCGCGTTCCACGCTGTTATCTGATTTTTCACCGCGGGCGAGTTGTGCAACATGCCCAGCTTCGTGGGCGAAAACACCGAAGCGTTCTGCTTCGCTGAACGTTTGCCAGAGCCGCTCGGTTATATAGATATTGCACCAAGACATGCGTTCGGCGTTTTTGATGCATCCTTGAAGGTTGGCGTTTACGATGCCATTTGCTTCAGTTGCGGCATCCACAAAGGCCTTTAAGTCAGCCGTTTTGACAGCTGGGTTATCGGCCAGCTTCTGAATTTCGGCTATTGTTTCGAGACAGCATTGCGACGCATTCGGCGAAGGCGTCTCTGAAGCAACCCGAGGGACTGCGCATAAAAAAGCGCCGAGGAATAGCAGCCACACGATCGTGTTCCGCATCAAAACCTCCTCGAATCTAGCAACTGCCTGGATTCTAACTTATTTAGATGATTTTTGCAAGCGAGAGCGAGAGGTAACCGTTTAAGAATACGAACACGGCGACGAGCGCGAGTGTGAGCGCGCCGTTCATGATGAGTCGCGGTCGCTGGATGCGTATCTTTACGAAGATCTTAAGCGCCAGGGCCAAGGCGACGATTGCGCCGATAACATAGAATGCGAAGTTTGCCGTCGTGTGGGGCGAGGCCGCAGCTTTTTCAATAATAGATACGCTGGCCACGGGCGTGGCGGGCAGGGGAGGCGCCTCAACCGGCACTGTCTCTGATTCAGCGCCCTGCACGGCTACGAACGTCTGGTCAGGCGCTTCGATTTCTATCGGCGCTTGGGCTATCGGTTCTGGTTCTGGTGTCGGAGTCGGTTCCGGCGTTGGCGTCGGTTCCGGAGTTGGAGCTGGTTCAATCGGAACAGCGGCGGCTACTTGCGCGGGTTTTCCGAACATCTGCACGACGAAAATTGTTTCGTAACCGTTATACATTCCTTTTGCGGTTGCGATGCCGATCTCGGTGTAGCGGTCATTTAAAATATTCGCGCGGTGGGAAGGGGAGTTGAGCCAGGCCCTAACCACGTCTTCGGAGTCCGAAAAATTCACGGCCAAGTTTTCCCCGGCATATGCGTATTTATATCCGGCCTCTTCGAACCAGTGCCACGGCGTAATACCCTCCGGGCTCGTGTGGGCGAAGTAGCTTTTCGCAGCCATGTCGTTCGCCTTGAGCTGTGCCGCGGTTTCAAGCACGGAATTGATGGCAAGGGGAGCTAAGCTATCTTCGGAGCGCGAGTCATTTGTTTCCGCTACAACTACGTCAGGGAAGATTAAGGCGAAGAGGTTCGTGTTCGGGATGACGACATATTTTTGCGCGAAGAAAGCGACTTCAAGGAGCAAGAGCGCGCCGACCACGAAGGCGATCGATTTCGCGCGCAAAAAATGCGGCGAGTGGTCGTTTTCTTCGTGCGGTATGAAATATTTTTTAAAGCGTTTTCTCATTTTGCGCTAGAGGAGGGGAAACTCCACTTTATTTTAACATTTCTAATTATAGCATAAGTCGCCAAAAAAAGCAAGCCCACCCACATGTTCAATAACTTAAGCAAAGAAAGTGGCCTCTGCTCTAAAGCTGAGGCCACATTGTAAAACCCTTAGTTGTAGTACCACGCAAGAAACGCGTGCCGAAATTTTCTGAAAGGATGATATGCTTCCGGAATATCTTCATCCTTTATGTTGTGGAGAATGGATGACAGATGACCAAGCTCATAGCCAAAAGCTTCGCCTCCGCAAGATCCCGGATCACAGACGAAGGATGAGCCGTCAAACTCTCCGCGGAATTTTTCCAGAGATCGTTTGACCCCGTCGAACCAAGCCGGTTGACGCGGGTCATTTTTCCCCAGAAGCGGTAGCACTTTTTTGAAAGCCGCTACCACAACCGTAAATTCCGGATTGAATGTTTCTGCGGTTTCGCGATAACCCACTCCGATGTCCGGCTCTGTTTTGGTTCCGCAGGGGCAAATGGCAAAGATCTCCTGCTTCTTCAAAAAGCTCTTGATCTCGAATCCGTCTTGCGATGGATAGAAACCGATTTCTCCGGAGAGTGGCTTCCCGCAACCGTTGCAGGGCCAACCCCGAAACTTCGACTTCCATTGGACAAGGCTTAGGGGTTCGCTGGGCCTGGAAGAATTTCCTGCTCTGGGTTTTTCTGCGAGCAAAAATGCTCGGAGAAAATTATCCACCGCTTCTTTGTTGCCAATCCATCCCTGAGCCATCTCCGCGGGGATGTCGAGCGGAAGTGATTGAGTAACCATTGCAGCGAGTTGCCGGATCTGACCTGGTGTTGCCTTCGGTACTTCAGAGACAGTCTCATGTTTTCGCATGAGCAGTTCTCCTTTTTCTTTGGATTTGCACCTTTGAGGTGCTGCGCACATTATAGCATTATTAAGAAAAATATGCAAGCCAACACGCTGAGTTCAAACCAAAAACCCGCCCGGCGGCGGGTTTTTGGTTTCATTGCTTTCGCATCAAGAATTACGGAAGTTGCGGTACGGGGAGGTTCAGGTCGGGGCATTCGAGCATGTTTATCCAGCGCTTGGTCGTCTTGAAGACGTATCCGGTCGGGGTGCTTTCGCTCTCAAGTCCGTATGGGACCCATGGGCGCAAGACCTCGCCTTTATACTTGAGCTGGAACTGTTCCACGGCCGCGTGTGTAAGTTGGCCGAAGAATCCGGTTACGGGCAAGTTGATACCAAGATTTCTGTTCAAGAATTCCTGGAGGAGTTTTACCTGCTCCGTGTCGTTTTTGCGTCCCACCCTCAAGTAGTCGCGCAGATATTCCACGCTACAAACCGCTTCGCCCAAAACTTCGCCTTGCGGCAATTCGCCAACAGTCGAAGCTCCGGCTACTTGCGGCGCGGGAGTTCCGCCACCACCGACAGTAACGATCGGACTCGGGGGAGGAGGCGTAGTATCACCTCCGCCTCCGCCGCCACCACCACCGCCATTGTCTTGCGGAGGAGGTTCACAGGCATCTCCTGTTCCATCCTGGTCAGCGTCTTCCTGTCCGGGGTTTGCCACCGTCGGGCAGTTGTCTCTCACATCAGGAACGCCGTCCTCATCAGTATCAATTGGAGGATTTTCCTCACCGCCTCCGCCTCCGTCGGGCAAGCTACAGGCATCGCCGACGCCATCTTCATCCGTATCTTCTTGGTTGGGATTGTAGTCCTCGGGACAGTTATCGTTAATGTCGATCAATCCGTCCTCGTCGGCATCAGATGTGTTTCCGAAATCAAAGCCGTCTAAATTTTCAGAAAGCTCAACGGTGTAACATTCGCTGTCTATGTCGTAGTCAAAATTCATATAAGTGAGCAGCCATCCCGGAGCCGCCGTTTCACAGACAACATATTCGCCTTCGGGAAGGCCGGAGAAAGTATATGCGCCCTCGCCATCTGTGGGCGTTGTATCCGGCTCGCCTACGCCGTCATACCAATCCGAATAATCCCAAAGCTCGATTGTCCAGTTTGCAATCCCGAGTTCGTCCAAGAAACTCTCCCAGCCTTCGTTTCCGTTCAGATTGTTAAATTTAAATCCGGAAATTGAGAAGGTCGTTGATTCTGGTTCTCCAGTCCAGTTGCCGAAATCATACGAGCCCAATTCCGTCGTTTCCCCGTCTACGATGTTCACGCGGTGGCCGGTCGGAGGTCCGGCAAAGCACCATTCCGACTGGCTGTCAGCGGGATAGGTTTGTTCCCATCCGTCTTGCAGTTCTTCACAAACAAAGTATTCGCCGTCCGGCAGTTCGGTGAATTCGTAGTAGCCGTCCGCGTCCGTTGCGGTAGATACCTCGGACACGCCGTCGCTCAATGTAATAGTCCACCCCTCAAGCCCCGGTTCATCGTCATCCCAATCAGCATAACCATCCAAACCACCACCATCCAAGTCATTCCACTTGTAGCCGGAAATGGTTCCGGACGGAGGAGAAACAATTTCATTGACGATAACCGTTATGGTTTCGGAGTCGGTTCCGCCGTTGCCGTCGGAAACCACGACATCGAACTCATAAGTGTCGGGGGTACTCGGCGTCCAGCTGAATTCTCCGGTTTCCGGATTGATCGTCGCACCATCTGGCGCGCCATCCAAAGAGAAGGTCAACGTGTCGCCGTCGTCATCTGTGGCGGTTGCCGTGAAGGTGAGAGTTGAATCTTCGTCAATCGGATTTAATGGTCCTATGGGATCAAGAATCGGAGCATTGTTTTCCGGTTCCGGCGGAGTAATACAGACCGGGACGGTTTCAAACGCTTCATCCTCCGCGTCTTCCCCTTGTGGGTTTACGTGGTAAACCTCAACGCTTATGGAATTCACCTGGGTTTCATAGTTTTTAGGACCCGCAGTGAATGTGTAACTGTATGGCGCGGAGTTGTTAAGAAGCGTTATCGGAACGCTTTCTGTATCTCCATTAGCCCAAGTAACCTGCACTGCATATTGTTCAATTTGACCTGCAGGAGTAATTATGCCGCCACCCTTAATAGTAACCGGGCTTTCAAGGCACGAATTAAGATCGAAAGGCGGAGCTTGTCCGTTGATCTCTGTTACGTCGATCGTTGCGGACGGTTGGTCAGCTCTTGCAATTGGCGTCGACAGAAACGGTGTTTGCGCAATTGGGCCGAATGCAAAAGCTAGTCCCAAAGAGAGAACTATCAATCTGCCTAACTTTTCGTTCTTAGTGATTTTATTCATTTTATTTGCTTAGTCCCGTTAGAAATAGTTCGCCTATGGCGGACGCGATTTCTAATGGGATTTATTTTATCCCGTTAGAAGTAGGTCGCAAAGTGCGTTCGACTTCTAGCGGAGTTTTTGCATTCGACCTTTTTATTGTGCCACTTTCGCGGCCAGGGGAAAGCCGCTTTCACAAAGAAAGTCGAAACTTTCCGCGGAAATAAACTATTGCTTATGATAACAGATTTTGGCGAATAAGTCAAATCCAGCAGAATTGGGGACAATTCGGCTTTACTTCCGCCAATAAAAGCGTATAATGTCTATAGAGTTTCAATCTTGAAAAAGGAGTTTCTCATGAGACGGACGTTGCTGTTGCTGTTTGCTGTATTTGCCTTGCTTGTTCTTTCGACACCGCAGGAGGTTTCCGCAAAGATGCCCCCGATCCTTCGCGTTGAGGATGTCGCGATTGGCACCCCGGCAGTAGGATTTTCGGTTTTCCGCGGATCAGTGCCCGAACGGTTCGAAGTCATCCTGGGCAGTCCGAGAAGGTTTGGAGTGGGCGCGCTCATCCTCGCGAGAATTCACTCTGGCCCGCTCGAGACCCCGCTTCAGATCATAGGTCCCATTCCCGGCATGAGCGGCAGTCCGATCTTCATCGGTTGTCTTGACGCCAAGGTTGTCGCGGAGTGCGAAGACCACGGCACGCTTGTCGGCGCTCTCTCTTACGGATTTACCATCATGCCGCAAGGTGGAGTGAACACGGGTCTTACGCCGGCGGAAGAAATGCTTGGCGCGAAGTCCCGCGGATACGCCGCCACCGCAGAATTTCTGAAAATGCTGGAGCGCGAAGGCATGGTGCCAATCGCAAACGGAGTTCTGGGGAAATTTGATCGCGAGAACCTTTCCGGTTTTTCGTTCCAAGCGAAGAGCAGCAGCATGGACGCGTACTGCGCGAAGAACGCTCAAAAAGCGGAATTCGGTGCCGGTTCGATGATCTCCGTGTTTCTTGCTACAGGCGAGCTGAACGTTGGGAGCGGCGGCACGATTACTTGGCGCGACGGAAACCGTATCTGGGCTTTCGGCCATCCGTTTTTCGGTGAAGGCGCAGTACGACTGCCTTTCGAACAGACGAGTGTTGCCACGACCATCCAGGCCGCGATTGGTTCGACCAAGGTGTCGGGGTGCGGCATCGGCAACCCGGGCGTCATCACTTTCGACGGACTCACGGAGATTTCCGGAGTGATCGGAGAGGCGGCCGCATCCATACCATTCGATATGAATGTGCGCGTCGGTGAAGAGTCCTTCACTTTCCACGAGGAAATTTATGAATCTCCCGTCTCGGACTCTATTGTTGCGAAGTTGCCGATTGCCATGGCAGAAGATACTTTCGGAGACCCGCAAGGAGCAGCCTTGGCGTACCAGGTGCGAATTGCACTTAAGGGTGAACCGGAGATCTTTTTGCGGAATTTGCTTGTCGCGAAATCAGGCGACTATCCGTTCGATATCTTGTTCGGAAAGTACGCTTCCACGCTTGACCGTTTGAAGAGAAGCGGATTTCCGTACGAGTTCGAATCCATCCGCATCGATGCTGAATTTTTGAGAGGCGTCGCTCTTTGGGAGAAAGAAGATGTTTTCTTTTCCCGAACAGAAGCGTATCCAGGAGATACCGTGACGCTTTCGATAGTCGTGCGGAGATATCCAGACGCGGCCGAGCTTCGGCGCATCGATATTCCGGTGACTATTCCCATGGATTTCTTTGCTAATCCAGGCCGCATGCCCACGATCAGATTTCTGATTCAGGGCGGCGGACAGTACACGGAGTCGTTGTTTGGAGGCATGTTGGAAGGAGTATTTTCCATCGAGGGGATGTTCCCCATGTGGCAGACGCAGTCGCGTTCGCTAAAGGATCTCATTGCCAAAATCAACAGCCTTAATTTGCCGACAGACACCATCTTCGTTCGCGAAATATTGCCGCCATTGCCAAAGGAAAAAGGATCAAGCGAGCAGAAGCAGGCGGAAGATGTGGTATGGAGGAAAATTCTCTCTTCGTCCGCGGAGGCGGCAAACGGAAACGCGGAAAACAAGGAAGAAGTATCGCAGTTTTCCGTTCCGCCGATAGAAGGCGTGGTTAATTTGAATGTCCAGCTGTCTATCTCTGTCTCTGTTAAACCACCTGCGCCGACTGCCCAGGAAACGAAACAAGAGCCGCCGCCGAAGAAAAAGTCGTTTTGGCGGAAACTCCTGCCGTTTTAATGAATCAAGCCCTGGCCGTGCGCCGGGGCTTTTTGTGTTTGCCCGATAACATCACTGCGACGGATTCGCCATAATCAAATAATCCCTGAGTTGACAACAAAGTAAATCCGTAGTATAATCTCTCTTAATATACTCCGCATTGCCGGTTTCGGGTACAATTCCATTATTGTGCCGCCTGCCCCGTTAGAGGTCGCGCCCCGTCCGAACGAACTCTTCGGTCGGGCAGTGAAGCCGCAGCGTGTTTTTGCCTCTAACTGGGGTTCGGTACGGCCGAAAATTTTTTTATGACAGCAACACATCTGCAAAAAGAACTGGAGCAGAGCGCGAAGATTTCGATCATCAACTTCGTGAACTGCCTTTTGGAGGACGCCTATCAGATGCGCGCCTCGGACATCCACATTGATCCCGAGGACGAAAAGATCCAGATCCGTTTCAGGATAGACGGCGTGCTCCACGACATCCACGCCTTCGAACCGGCGATCTACCAAGAGGTTCTTTCGCGCATAAAGATACTCGCGCGTTTGCGCACGGACGAACACCAAGCGGCGCAGGACGGCAGGTTCCGCTACCTTATTAAGGAAAGCGGCAGGCCGATCGACATCCGCGTCTCCATCGTCCCCACATTCTATGACGAAAATGTCGTCATGCGCTTACTTGTCGACCAGGCGGAGGATTTCGATCTCGGCAGTTTGGGTTTCAGTGAAGAGAACAGGAAAAAAGTTCTGCGGGCGGCGAAGCGTCCGCACGGGATGATACTCGCGACTGGCCCCACGGGTTCGGGCAAGACGACAACTCTTTACACGCTCATCAAATTTTTAAATCACAGAAATACCTCCATTATCACGATCGAGGATCCGGTGGAATATTCCATCAAGGGCATCAACCAGATACAGGCGAATCCACGCGCCGGCCTTACTTTCGCGAACGGTTTGCGCTCAATTTTGCGTCAGGACCCGAACATTATTATGGTCGGTGAGATCCGAGACGCGGAAACCGCCGGAATTGCCGTGAATACCGCCCTTACCGGCCACTTACTGCTCTCAACTTTGCACACGAACGATGCCGCAACCACTTTGCCGCGGCTACTCGATATGGGTATCGAGTCATACCTCATCGCCTCCACCGTTAACGTTGCCATCGGCCAGCGGTTGGTACGCAAGATCTGTGACCACTGCAAAAAAGAAAAAGTTATCACGCCCGCGGAAAGGAAAAGCTTGGCAGATGTGCTCCCGAAAGATTTTCTTGAAAACCAGAAAAATTTTTTCGAAGGCAAGGGATGCGACAAGTGCGCGAAGAGTGGCTACAAAGGGCGCATCGGCGTTCACGAAGTGCTTGTCGTTGACGGGCCGATCCGCGACGCTATATTGCGCAAAGCATCGGCAGATGAGATAAGAAAGATCGCGGTCGAGCATGGGATGACGCCGATATTCGAAGACGCCGTTCAAAAAGCAAAGGACGGAATAACGACGCTCGAAGAGGTTTTGCGAATTTTGCACGAATAGCTCTCAAAATAAAATGGCCAACAGTTTTTTTCATAGATTGTCCATCCAGGACAAAATAATGTTCGCGAAGCGGCTTTCGATTTTGGTCAAAGCCGGCAACCCGCTTCTCGAAAGTTTGCGCATGCTCAAAAGCCAGCCGGGCTCAAGGAGCGCCGCAAAAATTTATTCGCAGATAGTCGAGGACGTCGAGCGCGGGCAGTTTCTTTCTTCGAGCATGGCCGCGCACAAGCACATCTTCGGCGATTTTGCCGTGAACGTCATTCGCGTCGGCGAGATGAGCGGCACGCTCGAGGAAAATTTGAATTATCTTGCGGAAGAGCTTAAGAAAAAACAAGAGTTAAAGCGCAAAGTTATCGGCGCGATGGTTTATCCCGCCATCGTTATTTCGGCGACGGTCGCTTTAAGCATAGTCCTCACCGTTTTCATATTCCCCAAAATATTGCCGATCTTCGACAGTTTTAAGTTCGAGCTTCCGTTCACGACCAAAGTGCTTATAGCGGTCAGCGGTTTTTTTCTTAGTTACGGAGTGTACGTTGCGGCACTGCTAGTGGCATCGATCATCGCTTTGGTCTTTCTTTATCGCGTGCATGGCTTCAGGATGGTTGCCGACCGCATGATGCTACGCATTCCGCTTTTTGGGCGCATCGCCCAAGGATATTACATGGCGAACTTCTGCCGCACGCTGGGGTTGCTTTTGAAGAGCCAAATATTGGTTGTCGAGGCAACGAGGATAGCCGGGAACACTTTGAACAATCTGGTCTACCGTCGGGAAAGCGAAGTAATTTCCCAAAATCTTCTACGCGGAGAGAAAATCTCCACGCATCTTGCGAGGAATATGTCTCTTTTCCCGCCGATCTTGTGCCAAATGGTCGCAGTGGGCGAGAAAAGCGGCAATTTAAGCGAGACCCTGATGTTCGTCTCCGACCTCTACGAAAACGAAGTCGACATGCTTACGAAAAACCTTTCGACGATGCTCGAGCCGGTTTTGATGATCGTGATGGGCGCGATCGTCGGATTCATCGCAGTTTCCATCATCACCCCGATTTATGAGATCACGCAGTACATCAACCCCTAGCGGACTTGCCCCGTTAGAGACCGCGAGGGCCCGCAGCGCGCACCCGTCTCTAACAGGGTTTACTTTAATCGAAGTTCTTATAGCACTGGGTCTCGGAATACTTCTTTTGGGTATCGGGCTTTGGGTAAGCAT
The DNA here is from genome assembly GCA_038077975.1 of Patescibacteria group bacterium. GTDB lineage: Bacteria > Patescibacteriota > Minisyncoccia > UBA6257 > 2-01-FULL-56-20 > JBBUGM01. Next base: position 13,328 of record JBBUGM010000001.1, on the reverse strand, counting down.
GGATGCTTACCGCAGTTATTCCTACCGCTCCGAAAGGAGTATTTTCGTAAGCGCGTTGCAGAAGGCACGGCTTGAAGCTATGGTTAATCTCAACGAGGCGCCCCACGGAATTTATGTGGAGCAAAACAAGTACACTATTTTTCAGGGTTCCGCATACGATGCTGGTTCATCGCTCAACAAAGTTATCGAGCCGCCAGGCGTGGTTGTTATAACCGGCAGTCCCGCTCTGCCGCGCGAAATAATTTTCGAGCAGTTGAGCGGCGCGACCGTGGACACGGGCACGCTTACGGTGAGCGACGGTGTCCGCGAAACGGTTGTGACGATAAATGAAGAGGGAGGAATATCATGGTAAATCAAAAATCAAAAATCAAAAATCAAAATCGACGGCCAACGATTCTGGATGTTAAGTTTTTGCATTTTGGTTTTTGGATTTTGCATTCTCGGCGCGCAGCGGCCGCCCTTGAGCTTCTTATCGCTCTCGGCGTTCTTGTTTTTTCGATTTCCGCTTCGATCTCTCTGGTTTTTGGGAACCAGTCGGTTTCCGTGGATACGGATACGAATAGCGAGGCCTTACTTCTGGCGGAAAAAAATCTTGAAGACGCGCGCGCAAATTCTCGCGCCGTGTTCAACTCTGTTTTTTCCATGGATATCGCCGCCTTAAACCCGCTTTTCACTTCAGCGCTTCATGTATTGGACATAAGCCAGTGCAAAAAAGAGGTCTCGAGCGTGGTTTCTTGGAATGTTTCGCCTCTCCGCCCGCGGCAAGTAAGTTTGTCCACGGCGCTAGTTGACGTAACGAGCGCGATCGTTCTTGACGGCGATTGTTCGGATGAAGGCCCAGGCGGCCCATGGGACAGTCCTGGGTCATATGATTTTTCCGACCCGGTGCATCCAGGGAGTGCCGGGACAGATATTGATGTGATAAAAAGGACGGATGGGCGCTTTGTCCTGCTCACGACCGACAAAGTCGGAACCAAGGAGACCTTGTGGATGATAGATGTTTCCGACCCCCAAAACATTGCGCCGTCGCTTACCGATGCGTACGACACGGAAGCAGACCTCTTTGCGGTAGACGCAACTAAAGATCATGCGTTTGCGACTGGCGCTTCGGCTGATCAGCTCCAAATTATCAATATCGCAAATCCGGCAGACCTTTTACTCACGGCCACGACATCTTTGCCTGATGCAGATTCTGGAATAGGTCGAAGCATTTACTACTACGACAACAAAATATATGTTGGCACCCAGTATCTGCCCTGCCCTTCGTGCGCCTCGGGGCAGAATAACGAACTGCATATTTTTGACGTTTCCGATCCTGCGAGTCCTTCGTGGAAAGCCAGTATCAATGTCGATCGCAACGTTAACGATATTATGGTGCGTGATGGATTGGCATATCTTGCCATCGGTCCCGGCGGCACGAACGATATATTTCGGATCTATGACGTTGATTCGTCATCGGCGACATACTTAGACGAGGTTGGTAGTTTTACTGTGCCGGGCGGCGAACAAGGAACCAGTTTATACCTTTTGGGCAATAAAGTTTATTTGGGACGGGAAAGAACTCCGTCGGCGCGTAATGATTTTTACATTCTCGATGTTTCAAGCCCCACGAGCACTACGGAGAGATGGTCCGGTCGGCTTGCCTTGAATCCAGGCGCGGAAGTTGTGGGAATATTTGTTTCCGGAAATCTGGCATTCCTTTCTACGAACGACACGACTCCGGATAATGGCGGAGGCCCGTTCATGGTCTATGACATAAGCGATCCCGCAAATCCATCGCTTATTATTCCTTGTTCATCATTCAATTATTCAGAGAAAACAACAGGCATGGATTTTATGGAAGGCCTAATTTTTACCTCCAACGAAAGCCAGGATTCTATTCGCATCATCTATCCGGAACCCTCCTGTAGCTAACGATTCACGCGACGAGAGTATTCGCGAATCCTTCGATAAACTCAGGATATAACAATTGCCAGATAGTGAGCTTGTCGAACTATAACACGAATCTATAAATTAATAATGCGAATGCATTTGCCAAATTCCAAATTCCAAATTCCAAATTCACCCCAAAAAGGATTTACCCTCATCGAGATCCTCATTTATCTCGGTATTTTTTCTTTCGTGATCGGGGGCCTGCTTTACGTGATTTACGGGATGATACAGGGTTCGAGCAAGCTTCAAAGCGGCGTGGTTATCGAGGAAGAAGCGGCGTTTCTCTTGCGCAAGTTCGATTGGGCAATGGTTGGAGCGAGCGATATAACGGTTCCTTCAACTGGGCGACTTGAAATAGCTAAGGCGGGGGATGACTTAGTTTTCACCTTCGATTCCGGCAATTTGATGCTTGCGCGCGGAAGTGGGAGCGGCAGCGCTGTGCGTCTTCAGAGCGCAAGCGTGAAGGTTACATCGCTTATCTTTGTTAAAACCGACGCGGCGGGTTCCAAGCCCGCGGCCGTAACGCTCACTTTCACGCTTGAGAACCTGTCGAAGAGCAAAACATTCGCGGCGACGAAATATTTGAGACAATGATTTTTCAAATTTATTCCCCGAGCCCAATTTATTTCCTGAGCCTGTCGAAGGATGAATTTGGTCAAATTTATTTCTTTCTTGTGAATGGCCTTCGACTTCGCTCAGGCAATAATAGTTTTTACAGCTAACGATTATGATAATAAAAACATCAATAAATAAAATATCGGGTAGAGATGGCTTTGTGGCTCTAACCTCGGCGATCATCATCGGCGTGATTTTGATGGCGGTGACGCTCTCTTTGAGCTTTACCGGATTTTTCGCGCGCTTTAATATATTAGAAACCGAATTCAAAGAGAGAAGTTTTGCCTTGGCCGAGGCATGCGTGGACAGCGCGCTCCTCAAGCTTGCCCTCGACAGCGGTTATAGCGGTGGTGAGACGATATCCGTCGGCGACTATACTTGCGATGTCATTTTCGTGGCGGAGGAGGCCACGGGGGAGCTAACAATAAAGACGCAAGCCGAATATCCGCAAATCGGAGCGGAGCGAACTGTGACCAATTTGGTTTTCGTCGTCGAGGAGACAAGTTTGGACATCATTTCTTGGGAAGAGGTGGCGAGTCATACATAAGGGAAGCACGCCTTCCGCTTCTGCGGAACCGGCGTCGCGCTTGCTCCAGCGGCAATCGCGCGCCTGCATCTCATCCCGACGGCTCTTCGAGGCCAAGCCCGTCGGGATTCCGATAGCTTCCGCAGAAGCGGAAGCCGTGCCTCCACCAGGTCCCGGGGCTTGCGCGAAAATAAAATCTATGCTATAATCGGCAAATACTGCAAAGGTCGGTAAAAAACTTACAATAATGAAATTTTTAAGCAATAAAAGGGGTTTTACGCTTATTGAGATATTGGTCGTCATCGGCATCATTGCCATTTTGGCGGCTGTGGTCTTGGTAGCTTTAAACCCGGCTAGGCAGTTCGCGCAGGCGCGCGACTCCCAGCGCAGACAGAACGTTTCGGCTATCCTTGATGCGATTGGTCAAAACATGGCCGACAATCAGGGAGCTTTTGACTTCACTGGCTGTGGAGCATCTTCGTTCCCGGCAACAGCAGCCGTAATTTCTGGTGACGGCACTGTCGGTGAAGTTGATCTTCGCGATTGTTTAGTTCCGACTTACATGTCGGAGTTGCCAGTCGACCCGTCAACAGGTTGTACTTTCAACGACTCGGATTGTCCCAACAAATACAATACGGGCTACACTATAGTTCAAGCTGCACTCGTTGATGGCGGAAGAGTTACTGTTGCTGCAACCGCTAATTTGTTAGAGAACGCTCCGATTTCCGTCACACGCTAAATTTTTTTACCCTCCTAAGTTTTACGAAGTAAAACTTGGGCGGGTGAAGCGTGTTCCTGCAAAACCCGCCGCACTTGCCCGCCGAAATTCGTAAGAATGTAGGTGGGTGAGGCGGGTTTTTGCTTTTTCATGTATCATTGTATTCAGCACAAACCGGAGGTACTATTTTTCCATGAACCCGGAAAAACCCGAAAAGGGAGCTGAAAACGAACTTGCCAAAGGCAAAGAGCGCGTTCGCCTGGGGCTCGAGGAGCGCGGCATTTCCGCGCCCGAGGCCACGCGCGTTGCGGCGGAGATATATAACCGCGCCTTGGAGTTAGATGGCATTATTCAAGAGTTTATGTCCGATCAGAAGAATATGGATTTTTATGAGTTCGACGGCGAAAAACTGAAATCTAGACGAGGCGGCGAGGCGAATATCGTCTATGGAGGAGAGGGGATGATGAAGCTTGTCGCCGACGCGTATTTAGATGTATACGCGAAACAAGGCAGCGCCGAAGATTTGATGAAAGTGGTCGGCGCACACGTCGGACACGCGCGCAAGTTTCTTGTCGGCTGGCGGGAATTTATGGTTTTTATGGACAAGCAGGGATGGCCAAAAGATTTTAGTGCAATGAGCGTCGAGCTCTTGCCGGAGGAAACAAAAAGAGAGATCCTTGAGGATTACGAAGAACAGATGCGTATGCATCCGGCATGGGAAGAATTTTTCAAGGAAAATGAGGCGCAGATGGCAGAACACCTGAAAAAGAATCCGATTAAAAAGCAACCAGAATAGGGCCCTTGATGTTCTCAAAAACATAGACCGTTCCGATTATATCGGAACGGCCTTTTTCTTCCTTTTCTCCCACGGCTCCGTCTTACTGCGGCGTTTCCTGTCGAGCCCGACCTTGGTCAAGTCGTCCCCGTGGAAGTAGCGCGAACCTTTTCGCGAACGCTTTTTCATACTTTCAGTATAGCAAAAGACGCAGTTGCAATATTTATTATAACAAGCACAAGCCCCTTGGTTTTGGCGTGTTCCGTTGTCATTCCGGACTTGATCCGGAATCCAGTTTCTGCCACCCCCATGGATTCCCGCTGGAGTTTACCCCGTACCGTGATACGGGGCGGGAATGACAGAAGTTGCAAGCTTGTTTTGCGATTGCTATAGAATGAATGTATGCCCAGCAGTTCAACTGCGACGAAGAATCAACTGCTGTTACATTCTGTTCATTTATCGAATTAATCCTATTTGCTTATATGAGGCAAAACGTCGAAAAATATCATTTACGACAATGCGAGCTTGGGCTTTGCCCAAGCAATCGCAGTTGATACTGACTGGGCATGCTTTCATTCTCTCTTGTTCTTTCCTGGGCGGCGGCGCTTATCGAATTTTTCGGCCGCGGGAAGTCGATAGTATTTATTCCATACGGGATTGTCATCCCCCTCGTTTTACTTGTACCAAGAATTTTGCTGTTTTGGAGTCCAAGGTTTCGTGAAGGAACTGGAGTTGATTGGCTTAAAAAAGTCGAGCGCCTGATATTTTTGATATTGTTTTTGAACGTGCCGGGGAGTTTGTATCTCCATGACATCGGTCTGCAATACGACCGCTTCTTGCATCTTGTTGTCGGATTCCTGTCCGCCCTGCTTCTTTTCCACTTTGTCGCGCCTGCGGAAAAGCTTTTTGCTCCGCATATGAGAAAAATTACGACACTCGAACTTGCCTTTACCATCCTTTTTGTCGGCCTGTTTTTTATCGAGGGAGTAGAGCTCTTTACGGATTATTCTTTCGGAACGAACGAGATATTCGGCGACGTCGCGCAGCCGCTTTTTGTCGATTTTTGGGAGGATATAATGTTCGGTTTCACAGGGATAGTTCTCGGCACCATTTATGCCGGTAGATTTTCCGATAATTTTCTTTCCGACCAGAAACAATGACCATCTTCGTCCGCGCCAAGCCGCGCTCGAAGCGCGAGTTTGTGAAGCAAGAAAGCGAAAACGTCTTTGTCGTAGCGGTGAAAGACGCGGCGGAAGCCGGCAGGGCGAACGCCGCGATCGCGAAAGCGCTCGCCGCGCATTTCGGCGTGGCATTCTCGCAAGTGCGCCTCAAGGCCGGCGCTACCTCAAGGCAGAAAATTTTTGAGATAGAAAAATGATAAAACTTGTCGCATTCGACGTGAACGGCACGCTCTTCAGCGATCAAGGGGCGTTCTTCGAAGCGCTGAATTCGATTTTCGATCATTTCAAAAAACCGCGTCTTTCGTTAGGCGAGTTGCGCAAGCGGTTCACACAACCGTGGACAAAGATCTACCGCGAGTCGGGAATTACAGAAGAGCTCGCATCGGAGAAAAAGCTATACGAAATTTATAACGTCGCTTACCGCGCCCAGCCGCATCCGGAGCTTTCGCCTGGCGCGCTTCACGCCTTAGAGTGGCTTCGCGAGCAAAGAATTCCGGTCGTCATCATAAGTACCCAATACAACGAGCTCACGGAGCCGCTTCTCAAACAGCGCGGACTTACGGATTTTTTCGAAGAGCTTATCGGCGGCGTGCATGATAAGTCCGAATCATTGCTCGGTCTTGCGGCGGAGAGGGGGTTTGCTCCCGAAGAAATTGCCTACATCGGCGACCAAGACAGCGATGTGAAATTCGCGTTTAAGGCCGGCTGTATCCCTGTGGCTTACACCGGCGGTGTGCACGACCGTGAGCGCCTCGCCTCTGCCGGAGCGAAAATGTTTTTGGATAATTTAGGCGAACTACCAAAGGTTTTTGCTAAACTAATCACATGAAACCGACCTGCATAGCCATACCCCTTATAGCTTTCTCATTAGCCGCGCTTGCCTCCGCCTTTGCCTCGCATGGTTTGCCGGGAGTAGACGTAGATGTTTCCTGGTACGACACGCTCAACCTGCCGTCGTTTACACCGCCCAACTGGGTTTTCGGCGTTGTCTGGCCGGCGATAGTTATTCTTGCGACCACCTCACTCATTCTTGTTTGGAACAATCCCGAGTTGCGAACCGAGCGCGGAACGTTCGGTTTCCTTATCGCGCTTTTCGCCTTAAACGGTCTACTTTATGTTTCCTGGACGCCGATATTTTTTGTGCTTCATTTGCTTGATCTTGCCGTATGGGTCGCCGGATTTTTGGCGGCGGATGTTTGGTCGCTTACTTTTCTGACATGGAGGTTCTCGCGCATCGCCGCGGCACTGCTTTTGCCATACGCACTCTGGGCGACATTCGCTACATATCTTGCCTATTCCGTCGCGGCGCTTAATTAAGCGTAAATCAAAAATCCGCCTCATCGGCGGATTTTTGATTTTGCCTTAGAACCTGTTGTCCCTCTGCGGCCTGCTTTTCTTCCAGCAATCAATGCACTTCAGGGAATCGAGCCGGCTCGGATTTGGCTCGAACGGAAGTTTCGTGATCGGTGCTTGGCACGTGCCGCATTTCCAGTTGCCTTCGTGCATTTTTTTCTGGAAGCCGCCACCCTGCCCGCCCTGGTCGTCTCTAAACGCCATATTATTTTTTTTATTATTTAAACCTTCGTCCGACAGTGATGCCGGACCTCGACTTGTTGCGTTTAATGATACGCGCTTATCATATTTTACGCAAGGGCCTGCGGGACTGCGCCGTTCGGAAACCTTATTCTCCCTGTCATTGCGAGCGACCGCAGGGAGCGCGGCAATCCCGCAGGGGGGGGTTGACCCCCCATGCTATTTAAGATATATAGTCAGCGCAGAAACTTCAGGAAGAGGTGGCCAGATGCTATACCGCCTAATGGTTGCTTTTTATCGTGATAACGAGGAGAGGATTGCCCTGTTCAATAGGGTCATCGATATCCGCGATTCGTCCGAAAAAGGAGCCGTTGAGAGCGCGGAAACCCTGCTTGGATACATTGTGCCGAGCCGATTCAAGGAGAGCGGCGAAGTTGTTGCGGCGGCCGCCTTCCTCTGTTCCGGAGAAAGAAACACTCGCCATCATTACCGTTGGGCTTTTGAGCGCCATGGCAGCGAAGTGAAGTGCGTCGTCGGCTAAAAAGTTTTGCCCGGTCGTCTAAGTACGACCGGGTTTTTGTTTTCTAATGGTTCAATACCTTGGAATACTTGCTAGGCCAGAAAAACCCAATAAAAATAAAATCGATGTATATGGCATATTTCACAAACCCCAACCTGCCCAAAGTAATGGCGGAAGCAGTCCGGCTCCATTTGAAAGGATGGACCCAAGAAAAGGTCGCAAACCATTTCGGATACACCCAGGGAGCGGTGTCCAAATGGGCAACGGCAAACTCGAAATTTTGCGCGATTTGTTTGAGCTTTCCTTCATATTTAAGCCGGTCCGCGACAGAATCAACAGGTTTTGAATACCACCCGCAAGAAATCGTGGGTAAAAGTAGACAAACGGCGAGAAACACAAATAGCCATGTGCTTTTCACTGCTTTTCTCCCTTATAACACTTGTGAAGAGTCTACGTATACCCTACTCCCGGATAATTTTTTGTCCATTTTTAATAAACGCTCGGCGGACTTATCCCCAAATGCACCGAAAATCGTAAAAATCAATTTGCTAAACTGAAAGCAACAACTTAAACGATGGGTTTATATTCGCGGCATTCGCATGAATTTGTAGATTAGCATCGCTACTAAGCCGCGTTGTATCGATGCCAATATACGAATGACCGCTAATTATGCGAATTAGGAATTTTTGAGACAAACTTTATGCTGTTCAGAAAAAATCCGTTCACAGAAGTAAGAAAAAGAGATGGCAGGTTGGTTCCCTTCGATGAATCGCGCGTCATAAGCGCGATTGCGCGCGCTATGCAGGTCACGGGAGAAGGCAACTCTAAAGACGACGCGGAAAAAGTGGCAGATCAAGTAATCGCTCGGCTTGTAAAGCGCCATCCCGAGGTACAGCCAACACTTTTCAGACAAGAAACAAAAACATATATCCCGACGATCGAAGAAATTCAGGATGTCGTCGAAGAGCAACTGATCGTGATGGATTTTCCGAAGACGGCGAAGGCCTACATTTTGTACCGCCAAAACCGATCGGAAGTGCGAGAGCGCAAAAGAGAAATTCCGGAACACCTTGCCAACCTTGTCGGAGAAAGTAAAAAATCTTTCAGGAACGACTTAGCCGAATTTGTTTACTACCGCAGTTACTCGCGCTGGATGGAAGAGGAAGACAGGCGCGAGACATGGATCGAAACCGTGAACCGCTACATCGCCTTCATGAAAGAAAATCTTGGCGACAAACTTCCCGCGGAAGAATACGACGAGATCAGACAAGTGATCACTCGACAAGAAGTGATGCCTTCGATGCGTTTGATGTGGAGCGCCGGCAAGGCCGCGGCCGCGACGAACGTTTCCGCCTACAACTGCTCGTACATCGCGCCGTCGAAGATCGGCGACTTCGCGGAAATTATGTATCTCTCGATGTGCGGCGCCGGTGTCGGCTTCTCCGTCGAATCGCAAACTGTGCAAAAACTTCCGCAGATCAAGCTTCAGAATGGCAATGGCTCGAGAAAAAATTCCCCGCCGATGCATGTGATCGACGACAGCAAAGCCGGATGGTGCGAAGCTCTCACAAAAGGACTTGAATCGTGGTTCGCTGGGAAAGACATTGCTTTCGATTATTCCGAACTTCGCCCCGCCGGCGCGCGCCTCAAAACGATGGGTGGCAGGAGCTCCGGGCCGGAACCCTTGCGCGCGCTCTTGGACTTCGCGCGCAGAAAGATCGTCTCGAAGCAGGGCAAGCGCCTGTCGAACCTCGATGTACACGACATAATCTGCAAGATCGGCGAAATAGTCGTCGCCGGAGGAGTAAGAAGGAGTGCCCTTATCTCCCTTTCCGACCTCGACGACCATGAGATGAGGCGGGCAAAAGTTGGCCAATTTTATATAAAGGAGCCACAGCGCTCGATGGCCAATAATTCCGCCGTTTATAACGCAAAACCGATCGCGGCCCAGTTCCTTGAAGAGTGGATCTCACTCGCGAAGAGCGGCACGGGGGAAAGAGGAATATTCAACCGCGGCAGTATATTGGAGCAATCTCCGGAAAGGCGACGGAAAGTGCTTGCCCGCGATTTTTCCACAATCGGCACGAATCCTTGCGGCGAAATCATTTTGAAATCGAAAGAATTCTGCAATCTGACGGAAGTTGTGAGCCGCGCCGAGGACACGGAAGAAACGCTCCTCAAAAAGATCCGAGTCGCAACCATCCTCGGAACATATCAGTCATCACTCACTAATTTCCCATTCCTTTCAAAAGAGTGGCAAAAAAACTGCGCGGAGGAACGGCTGCTTGGGGTATCGATCACCGGGCAATGGGATTGTCCGGCGGTGCGGAACGGCGCGACTTTGAAAAAACTGCGTGAGGTAGCGATACTCTTGAATGCTGAATATGCGAAGCGTTTTGGCGTTAATCCATCGCTTGCGATAACCTGCGTGAAGCCATCAGGAACGGTAAGCCAGCTAGTTGATGCCTCCTCCGGGCTTCATCCGCGCCACGCGCAGTACTACATCCGCCGTATCCGCATCAACTCCTCCGATCCACTCTTCCAAATGCTCAAGGATCAAAAAGTCCCCTACTTCCCCGAAGTCGGGCAAACGCTTTCCTCGGCGCACACTTTTGTTTTCGAATTTCCCGTGAAAGCGCCGGAGAGCGCCGTGCGTAAAAACGATTTGACCGCCATCGAACAGCTCGAATATTGGAAACTGGTCAAAGAAAACTACACTGAGCACAACCCGTCAGTAACGATCTCCGTGGGCGAGAACGAATGGATAGAAGTCGCCGACTGGCTTTATCGGAACTGGGAAATGCTCGGTGGCTTATCCTTCCTCCCCCGCGACGACCACGCATATCTTTTGGCTCCCTACGAAGAAATTACCAAAGAACGCTACGAGGAAATGACAAGTAAGTTCCCAAAAATCGACTTCTCACAAATCATCTTCTACGAGAAAGAAGACAACACCGAGGGCTCGAAAGAAGCCGCCTGTATTGCCGGAGTGTGCGAAATAGACGAGACGATAGGGCTAGTTAGATAGATTGCGCACCCGACACTTTCTTCAAAACCACGGCTCTCCGACTCCGGCGGTCGGAGCCCACTGCATCTCGGCAATCCGACTCCAACTGTGGTTGGAGGCCAAGCTCGGATTGCCTCCGATAGCTTCCTCAAAAAGGCCGGATGTGCAATCTACCCTCGTGGATGGTGTACTTGGATAGAAAATGCGGCTTGCATATGTGTGCAAGCCGCATTTCTATCCAGTAAATCACTTATTCACCGCAAGATACGTCGCTGTGATTGCTGCGGTTTCGGCTCGTAGAATCAATTTTCCCAAACTCACTAATTCGAATCGTTCCGTTTTCGCGAGAGAAATTTCTTCCGGGGTCCAGCCGCCCTCAGGGCCGATGAATATGCCGATTCGTTTTTTATTGCCTGAGCTTGTCGAAGGCCCCTCGACTTCGCCGCGTCTGACGCGGCTTTGCTCGGGGAATAATCTTCCAGACGGATCGAAGAAAAAATTGGCATCGTTTGCTTTTGCGGCATCGAAGGCACGGCGAAGCTCTGCGGGCGGATGAATCGCAGGAAGCATACCGCGGCCGGATTGCTCCGCGGCTTCTTTTACGATCTTTTCAAGGCGGTCTATTCGCAGATTCAATTTTTCCGTGCGCTCGGCGATTATAGGCACGATCTCGCTTACGCCCACTTCCGTCGCCTTTTGCGCAACAAGCTCAAAATTTTCGCGCTTCAAGACCGAGCAATACAAAACAACGCGGCGCATTGGCTCGTTCCTGTTATGCCTGACGCTCAATATCTCGACATCAGCAAAATCATTCCCAAGCGTGGTAATTCGCGCACTGGCCTCATTGCCTTTGCCGTCAAGCAAAATCACATCTGAACCCGGCTTGAAGCGCATGACCTTGTGCCACTGCAGAGCAAGCTCGCCGTCCTCAACTCGCAATATCGAGTTCGCCGAAGAGCGCTCAAGGCCATCAAGGTTCGTTTTTATAAAAAATCTGTGCAGTCGCATCTTAAAACTTGCCGCGCTTCTGCTTTGGACGGGAGCGGTCGATGCGGCGGTTTTCAAGCCGCTTCGCCTGGCCCCATGGCCGCGAAAAACGTTTCGAAAGCTGGACTTGTTTTTTTGCGCCGATGCGGCGCGACAATATCCTTTTGTTTGCCATATGTTCATTATAACAAAATTTCTGAAAAAAATAACCGCACCTCGAAAAGTGCGGTTTTAATTTTTATTTCGCCAAAATGGCAGTCCTCTTATCTCGATTTGATATACTTTCGGCAAAACTAGGATGTTGCCGTGGTGGATGACGACCGGATGCCAATCTCTCAAAAAACAGCCGACCATCTTTACTGGCGCCATTCGCCAGTCGTCGATCTCTGAGTTCGGTACAGAGCCCAAAAATCGGCAAACCCATTCGTCGCGAAAATCAGGATCGTGCGGACTTTTGATCGTAACGAGCAACTGCTTCGGGTCGAAAACTTTAAAATCATAAATACTCGGTTCGGTGTGAACTTTAACTCTTTCCCCTGGACAAGCATCTGCGATGCCAAAACGCCCCTCGGAGTCAAGTTTTTGATTCACGCGATAAAGCGTATCCGCGTTTTCACTCGGCATATGTTGCCTCCGTGGATTCTGCCGTAATTATAACGCAGAAAATGTGAAAAGGCAAGTTCTACTGCGAAACCGAAACGCTTTCGATTACAACCGGCTCGAGCGGCACATCCCCCGCGCTCTTCCTAACCGCGGCTATCGCATCCACCACTTCCATCCCCGAAACGACTTGCCCGAAAACCGCGTGTTTGCCGTCGAGGAAATTGTTGTTAACAAGGTTGATAAAAAACTGCGAACCGCCCGTGTTCGGCCCTGCGTTAGCCATGGAAAGCGTTCCGCGGTTGTTCAAGGGCCCCGGGGCGAATTCGTCGGGGATCGTGTATCCAGGCCCTCCGCGGCTATAAGTCGATGGGTCGTCGCCGCGCGAGTTCGGATCGCCGCCCTGTATCATAAATCCCGCGATCACACGGTGGAACTTCGTGCCATCGTAAAAACCGTCCTGCGCCAGTTTCAAAAAATTGCCCGCGGTAATAGGGGTTTCATCAAGGAAGAGTTCTATGCCGATGTCGCCCTTATTGGTATGAAGCGTTAAAACGTTTTTCTCCGCCATAACCTCTTCATTCTCCACGATATCGGCTGCTTTTTCAAAACCGATGTCATAGCCGAAGTAATACCCGACTCCCGCGCCAAGCACAACAACGGCGAGGACTACGAATAAAATAGTTTTTATGTTCATATTTTTATTATCTGCCCGCGAATACTCCGCCGCTTACGGCGGAGATGGAGCGGCACGCAAATAATAAACCCTGCCCCATTTGTAGCAATGATTGAGCAATTGCACTATTAGAGCCGTAAGGCGACTTCGTCTTCAAATGGTGTATATGCATAAATTTTACAGCAAATTGGGAGGGGTTAATAACCGCCTTCCACAAGCGGATGTTTGTATTGCGAGATTTGATAGCCCTTTGGCAGG